>NZ_QQAY01000002.1:306275-564211 GCF_003350505.1 Falsibacillus pallidus | reverse complement strand
CCTTCGCCAGTTCTTCAACCGCAGAAGAAGATATGACTTCTTTAATAGCCTCCGAAAAAGCAGCTAATTCTCGATGTAAATTCTTCATAAATAAAAACTCCTTACTCTAAAATTCTGCATGGCAGAACTTTAGAGTAAGGAGAAAATTTACTTTCGTCGACTAATTTGCCTTAAGTTGATGGCTATGGTGGGGGCTGCTGCCTGTAGCAGCTTTGGCAGGAGGTGTTTCACTTGTCAGATGGCTCTTTTATTTCATGGAGCCAAGCCTCGGCCTGATTTATGCTTCTGCAATGATTCAAGGTGCTTCCGTCGGTCTATTTATCCCGGCAGGACTTCAATACATCAAGGAAATTACACCTGCGCATATCACAGCAACTGCCGTAACAATCTACTCCGCTATCGGAAATGGTCTCGGCAATTGGTTCAGCACGTTTGTAGGTGGAATATTGTATGATCGTTTTTCCATTTATATCGTATATTTATTCTTTGGAATCCTGGCATTGATGGGTGTAATCTTGACCCTGATTCTTCATAAAGGTAAGAAAGCTCCAGGCTTGAATGAAAATTATGTGAATAGTTAAGGCTGTTTTCGTAAACATTGTTGTTAAAATCTTACTGCCGATTTTAACGTAATAGTAATTGTTTGGCGCGTTGAAATTTAGTATTCCAGGCTCTTTTCTAACTAAACACGATATTTTGATTGCATAGGGGATCGTATTTAAATGACAAAAGCAACAAACTTTGAGAAAAGAGCCATAGCTAAAAACGAAGGGAGGGGCTCCCTTCGTTTTTTTATAAGATTTTTTTCATTTCAGTTAGAAAATCGAGCAAATCGCTTTCTTGTGTAAATGATCCTTGAGCCCTTTGTGGAGTGCCCCCGCCTTTTCCGTTGAATTTACTGATATGCTCTTTCAATGTTATTCCGCAGTTTATTTCAGATTCTCCATTTGCAGCAAATAAGACTTTTAATCCATTTTTACAACCGAGCAATACTTGAGTGATATCGGAAGCGAGAAGTTCACTTGCGGCCATTGACATTTCTTCAAAATCAAAATCAGTAAAATAATGGCATACAGCGTTGCCATTCATGGATTCTTTTAAATCATTTGCTGTACGAGACGCCCTGAATGCTTTTAATTCCTTCAGTTCCTTCTGCACATTCTTTAATTCATCTTCAAGCTTGAAGATCTTTTCAAGAGACATTTCCTTAGAAGTGGAAAAGTGGCGTGCTATTTCAGTCATTTCATTATGTGCAAGCTGAAATTCTTTTAAGGAGCGGACTCCGGCCGTAAAATGAATCCTGGTCATTTTCTTATTCTTTTCCGTTTTGATAATTTTTAACAAGCCAATCTGACCTGTCCGTGCTACATGGGTGCCGCAGCAAGCAGAATAATCGATGCCTTCCATTTCAACGATACGTATGTCTTCTTCAACTTGTGGCATCTTTCTGAGAGGGATGCTGCTTAGCTGGTCAGGGTCAGGATAGTATGTATGAATTGGAAGATTATCATAAATGTAATCATTTACCTGTTTTTCAATGACGGCGATTTGTTCATCAGAAATGGACGGAGCATCGACATCTATTGTGACGATTTCTTTCCCAAGATGAAAACTGAGGGTCGGAATTTCATAAAGCTCCAAAAGTACAGCTGATAATAAGTGTTGAGCAGAGTGATGCTGTGTATGGTCGAGTCTTCTATTTGCATCAATGCTGCATGATACTATCTTGGAAGCTGGAAACTGGTCCACTTCATGGATAATTTCATTCGTTCTCTCTTGGACATCTAATACTGCTGCTTCTCCGATGTTCCCTTTATCAGCAGGCTGACCGCCCCCTTCAGGATAAAAGGCCGTCTTTTTTAAGGTAAGATAACATTTCCCATTTTCTTCAAACATACGTTCAATTTCTGTATCCCAAGCAGTGATCTGTGGAAAATCATAATATAATTTTTGTGTCAAAATCATCTTCCTTTCGAACAATCTTTTTTAAAGTATATCATGTCGTGTAAAAGGATGAAAAAGCATAAGATCCTGCCGTTTATAGAGGAAAATAAGGAATGTAGGCTTAGTAAATTTTTCCTCTTACATATTTCAGCCAATCTTGTAAAGACTATGGTTGAAAATATAAATGGAGGTAGATTCCACATGAAAATAGTTAAAGTCGTTTTAGCAGCGAGCCTTTTGGCAGTTCCGCTTACTGCCTGCGCTTCAAAGAATAATGTCAATGATGAAAAGGGTACAAAGTTTCAAAATGTACGTTATACTCCTGGTACTGTCAATGATAATAACAACATGGATATGAATGATAACAATATGAATAACAACGTGGGTGACAACAACTACTCCGTTGCCAACGATGTCGCTGATCAAGTGAACAAAATTGATAATGTCAGCAATGCGAATGTCCTTGTTACGGACCATACTGCTTATGTGGCTGCCAAGCTTGATACAAACAAAGAAGGCACGAACACAAAAGATATGGAGAAGAAAATCTCAGACAAAGTTAAAGAAGCGGACAAGAGCATTGACAATGTCTATGTTTCCACAAATCCTGATTTTGCAGACAGATTAAAAGGCTACGCAGATAAAATTCAAGCAGGAAAACCGGTTGTAGGACTGGGAGATGAAATCGCCGAAATGCTTCGACGCGTTTTCCCAAATCAACGCTGATATCGATGAAATAAAAGAAAAAGTTGATTCTCTATAGAATCAACTTTTTCTTTTATTTATGAACCTGTCTTTTATCCATTCCACCACGAAAAGAAGTGAACCGATTAGGAATGGGAAAATGTAATAAATCAATCGATAAAGTGCCAATGCGAGCAAAACTTCTTCCGCCTTGACGCCCGCCAACTCAGACCCGAGTAGAAAAATCAAATCGAATGAACCTACACCACCGGGAATCATTGAAATGATTCCTGCGCAGATGGAAACGATCGTAATCGGGATAACTGCGGAAAATGCTAATGGCACACCTAGCACAACGATGATGGTCCAAATTGTCAACAGGACGAAAACCCATTCGGAAAATGAGACAATGATGAACCCTAAAACATACTTGAATGAGAAGAGAATTTTATTCTTGGTGGGACTTAGCCAATGAATAATCAATAATAAAGGGGTGTATAAAGAAAAACCCCAAATCACAAATTTCAGCCAAGTATGCTCATCCAAGACAGGTGTTTGGAACCAATTGAATGCTACAGACCAGCAAATCAGTGAGAGGCCGGTCAAAAAGAAAATGGAGAGACTGGCTATCATTTTGACAAGCGCCATTTTATCTGTGTGCTGCTTTTGGTAAAAATAGACCCTGAGTGCTGCTCCACCAACCCCGCCAAATCCGAGGAAATTGGAATAGGTATTGGCTGCATAGCTATAGCGGAGTTTTTTGAATAAAGGAAGCTTTATTCCTAAGGGCCTTAATAGTAGGAAATCATAAAAACACATAGGTATGACAGCAATGGCTCCAATCAACAACAAAAGGAGGATCTGCTGAAGTGTCAATTCATGGATGTGTTTTTCCACCAGTCGAAAATCAAAGTCCCTGAAGACTTTTTCCGCTTCGAAATAGAGGAGGATTAATATTCCTGCTCCCAATAGAATCTTCAAAATATATGAGAACGCTTTATTTTTTAGTAATTTCAATTTTTTCACCATCTGCCATTATTGCCTTTTTCTTGCACATAAATTCTATAATATCATATATTCCTTCGACAATGGCATGATTTTTAAAAAGAAAAAGCTGATGCTTGGATGCATCAGCCGAATTTTTTATTTAAGTGTTAGTGCTGCTGCACCGATCTTTCGTGCTGGAATTTCTTCCATTGGTAGCGGATAAAGCATCCGATGCAAAAGCCTAATATAGCGATAAATGCTGAGAGACCAACCATTGCTGTGAAAATATAGGCAGCTATAGTCCAGCTCATTAAAAAGGAGATAAGCCCAAGTGATAAACATGCGACAGCAATTTTTTGGTTAAATTGCTGCTGCTCCCAGTCTTCAGGGATGTATTCCTTCAGCGGCTTCTTCAAAAATGGTTTGGCTAATTGCATAATAGGGTTGTATTTGAAAACAAGAGCAGATAAGCCTGCTGCTAATGGTATTGCAAGAATCAAAGAGATACCTGTAATCCAGGTCAATAAGACAGAAATGACGATGGTCCATTGATTTACAAGTACTAATGGACGCGGGATGGATTTTGTAGTCGTTGTCATATTAATCCAACCTTTCAGATAGGAATTAGTGTATATACATTGTATCTCAAAATTCGTTAATTGTGAATGAAAAAGTCCTGAATATGTTATAGTTAAGAAACTAAGGCAACAAATCATTAATAGGTAAGGAGCAATCATACATGCTTCATAATGCAGTTAAAATGTTGAAGACTTATTTCGGATACGAATCCTTTCGATCTGGACAAGAAAAAACAATTCAATCTGTTCTATCCGGAAATAATACGGCATGCATTATGCCGACTGGAGGAGGCAAGTCAATCTGCTATCAAATTCCTTCATTATTAATGGAAGGAACAACCCTCGTAATTTCCCCTTTGATTTCTTTGATGAAGGACCAAGTTGATGCTCTTGATCAAATTGGGATCCCTGCAGCTTATATCAATAGCTCACTTTCCAATGCAGAAATTCATGAAAGGCTTGAACATGCCAAGGATGGTACATATAAACTTCTTTATATTGCCCCAGAACGATTGGAATCCCCTCAATTTCTCACTCAGTTAAAAGGTATGAAGATACCGTTTGTCGCAGTGGATGAAGCCCATTGCATTTCACAATGGGGCCATGACTTTCGGCCAAGCTACCTTTATATCTCAAAATTAATCAAGGAATTAAATTCGAGACCAGTTGTGGCAGGTTTGACAGCGACTGCGACTCCGCAAGTCAGGGAAGATATTTGCAGGCTGCTTGAGATTGATCCTGAGAATACAATCACGACAGGATTTGAACGGGAAAACTTATCTTTTTACATCTCTAAGGAATCGGATAAAGTAAAATACATACAAGAATACGTTAGAAAAAATAAGGAAGAGGCAGGCATTATTTATGCGGCCACTAGAAAAGAAGTGGACCAGCTTCATGCCAGACTTTTGAAGATGGGGATTGCAGCAGCCAAATATCATGGCGGTCTTTCGGAAAAGGAGCGGAATGAAGGGCAGGAGAAATTCCTCCTGGATGATGCTTCTGTGATGGTAGCAACAAATGCATTCGGAATGGGAATTGATAAATCGAATATTCGATATGTCATTCATTATCAAATTCCGAAGAATATGGAAAGCTTTTATCAGGAAGCCGGAAGGGCAGGGCGCGATGGCCTCCCAAGTGAATGCATATTGCTGTTCAGTGCACAGGATATCCAGGTTCAGCGTTTTTTGATCGAACAGTCTGCAAGTACCCTTGAAAGACTTGAAGGGGAAGTGAAAAAGCTTCAGCAAATGATCGATTTCTGCCATATTGACGGCTGCCTTCAAGCCTATATACTTCAATATTTCGGAGAGGTTGATCCACCTGCATGCGGCAGATGCGGAAACTGCAAGGATGATCGCGACAAAGTCGAAATAACAAAGTCTGCCCAAATGGTTCTTTCGTGCATGATTCGGATGGGAGAACGATTCGGTAAAACCTTAATTGCTCAGGTTCTTGCAGGGTCAAAAGTGAAAAAGGTGAGAGATCTAAAATTTCATCAATTATCAACATTCGGATTGATGAAAGAGAAGTCCGTTAAAGAAATCACAGAACTCATTGATTTTTTGACCTCGGAAGGCGTCATTTCTGTAACCTCAGGTGCCTATCCTGTTTTGGCTGTCACCAATAAGGGTAAGGAAGTCCTTCTTGGGAAGGTCAAACTATTCCGCAAGGAGAGCCTCAAAATTCATAAGATTGTTGAAGACAATGAACTGTTTGAAAGTCTTCGGTCCTGCCGAAAAAGACTTGCGGAGGAGGAAGGGGTGCCGCCATTTGTCATCTTTTCAGATGAAACACTTCGTCAAATGTGCAGCGCACTCCCGACTGACGCTGAACAATTCCTGGATGTAAAAGGGATTGGGAAGTTTAAACAGGAGAAATACGGACAAGCATTCCTGGAAATAATTCAGAAATATGTAGAAAAAGAGGAAGTAGAAACGGTTGCCCAGAAATAATGTTTGTTTAGCTAACAAGTTTTATATGTGAACCACAGACTTATGCTCTGTGGTTTTTTGATTTTTTTAAAAAAGGAATGTATCCTATAATAATATTATGTAAACTAATAAAAACACCATCTTTACAAGTTGAATATGTCATGAAATAATGAGGGAAAATTCTTAATTTTCCAAAGGTGATGTTTATGTACAGCATTTTAATGGCCAATAAAGATGAATTTGAATCCAAAGGGATCCAATGGTTATTGGAGTCTTCGATTTCGGATATTAAAGTGCATTGTGTACATACATTGGAAGGGGCGGTTACTGCTTCAGAGGAATTGGACCCGGCCATTGTTTTGTTGGATATGGCACTGTTGGAAGGGGGAGATGCTGCCCCGCTCAAGAAAGCTTTAAAAATTTTTAAGCCGATTGTCATTACCTTTGCCCTCGAGGATACATTTGAAGTGGCAAAAAAGGCGATTGATATAGGTACTTCCATGCTTCTGACTAAGCCGTTTTCACCAGGGACAATCGTAAATAAGATTAAACAGTCCATTCGTGAAATGGATTCAGTACAGAAAAAATCGGAAACGGTTATAGGGGAAACAGCAGAAAATAGCATTGGATATCGTGATTTGTTCTTAGGGACTGGGGATGCTCAGCCTGCTAAACCACATATCATGATTGCGTTTAATTGTGAAAACCCTGAAGATATACCGTCACTTCTAGAATTTATTGAAGATTATCGTTTTTCAGAGCGGCCAAAGATTTTTCCAATGAGTGATTTAGTCATCTGTCTTTTTTCCCGTCTTGACATTGAGTGGAAAGAGGAGTGCAAAAGGTTTCTGGCTAGTTGGAATGAAGCCGCTGAATCCCCGCTTTCCATTATCATTCACAAGGGGGAAGGCATGGCTCCTTCATCTTTGCACGTTCAATTTAAAGAAATAAAAAAAATGTGCGAAGTGGCCTTTTTTGTAGGATATGAAAGAGTTATGGAATATTACGAGGAAAGCAAATGGACCTTCCTGGATCCTTTTTTATCTCCAAATGAACAAGGGTTATGGATCCATTGGCTGAAACACCAGCAATTGCATGAAATCCGTGAGTGGATGTATCAAGAGTTCCTTACGTTTGGATCTCCATATCCAGATCCCGGTCTGTTGAGGACGAGGCTCACCAGCATATTGGCTCAAATTAGGAGATTCATGAAGTCCAATCATATCAATGGTACAGAGATAGAAAGGGAGTATCTTTCTGTTTTCGATAACATTTTGTACAGCCCATTGATTCATCGGATCATTGAAAGAATTCTTCAATTCATCATTCATATTCTGAAACTAGTAAGGGACAATCGTGGTGATGAATCAAATCTGGCAATAATAGATAAGTGTCTAGTATTTATGCAAGATAACTATTGGAATCAGAACCTGGACCTGCTCATTTTATCTGCACATGTGAAAAGAAACCCTTCCTATTTAAGCAATTTATTCAAGTCGAAGCTTGGACAAGGGTTCAGGGAAAAATTAAATGAAATCAGAATCAGGGAATCCAAAAAACTGCTGCAAGAGAGCGAAATGCCAATCAAAGAAATCGCACACCTTTGCGGTTTCCAAAATCAGCAGTATTTTTCGAAAATTTTCCGCTCATTGGAAGGGAAGCCCCCAAGGAAATTTCGAAGCAGCAAGGAATCATTTCAGGATTCAAATATGAAATAAAAAAGCTGGCGGAATTAATTCGCCAGCTTTTTTAGTCAGTCTAATAAATCCTTTGACGTTCCATATTTGAAAACATCGTATATGGCCTGCCCATCACTAGGCCTCCCATCACCGGTTCTGAATGGGAAGAGTGAAAAGAAAATAAAATAAACGGAGAAATAGACAAATTGATAGAAGAAGATGTGCACATGGAATATCCCGGCATAAATCAATGAATTCACTATTAGAATAGCTGCTAGATTAAATAAGCTGCCAGCTAAATAGATGATAGCGTGCGTCCATTTCGTATTAAAAGTCAATTCCTCGTATTGGCACCATCCTTCCATGAAATATAATCTCTTTACTTCAATTACTCCTATTTTAAAAAGTGTCTTCCCTGTTCCCAGTGTAAACTTGATTTTTGCTCCAAAAAGCCTCGCTGCGAGCACATGGCCCAATTCATGGACGATGGTTACAATTGGAAGCGTCAGGAAAAAAGCAAGAAAGAACATCCACATATCATCTAAAGTAAACAATCTAGAACCTCCCATATAGGCGTTTGCCTTATTCAATATCCTCTTCGTTCACTTCTACCACTTATTCTTTCAATTACTCTCATACTATTTACTCAGATTAGTCGGTTGCCAAATTTTACTTTATAACAAAAATATAAATAGAGAAACTTAAGGTAACATTATTATAAGTTTTAGCAAATATAACGTTAATTCCTCGAAATAAATATAAGAAAAATATAAATATTCAAAAAATATAACAAATCATATCTCATACTTTCCCACCTATAATGAAAGAAAATCATAATTAGGAAGTGAAAATATGAAGACAGATAAAAGAATCGTTGAAGGAATTACCGGCACAGAACTCCACACTAAAGGGTGGGTCCAAGAAGCAGCATTGAGGATGCTCGCCAACAATTTAAATAAAGATGTCGCAGAAAGGCCAGAGGATTTAGTCGTTTATGGAGGAATAGGCAAAGCTGCACGCAATTGGGAATCCTATGATGCGATTGTAAGAACATTAAAGGATCTTGAAAATGATGAGACACTCCTTGTCCAATCGGGAAAGCCCGTAGCTGTTTTTAGAACTCATGAAGATGCACCACGGGTACTGATTGCAAATTCAAATTTAGTTCCAGCTTGGGCGAATTGGGAAACGTTCCATGAACTTGATCAAAAAGGGTTAATGATGTACGGGCAAATGACTGCAGGAAGCTGGATCTATATTGGAAGCCAGGGAATCGTTCAAGGGACATATGAAACGTTTGCTGAATTGGCGAGACAGCATTTTGGAGGGAGCCTGAAGCAGACCATCACGGTAACAGCCGGACTTGGGGGAATGGGAGGAGCACAGCCCCTTGCAGTAACAATGAATGAGGGAGTCTGCATAGCGATTGAAGTGGATCCAGAAAGAATCCAAAGACGGATTGAGACAAGATATCTGGATGTACAGACAAATTCGTTGGATGAAGCCATCTCTTTGGCCAAGGAGGCAAAGAAAGCAGGGAAGCCATTATCCATTGGTTTGTTAGGAAATGCAGCGGAAGTGCTGCCGGAAATGATCGAAAAAGGTTTCATACCTGATGTATTGACCGACCAAACTTCTGCCCATGATCCTTTAAATGGGTATCTTCCGGAAGGGATGTCCTTGGGTGAAGCAAATAAAATGAGAGTGGAGGATTCTGCAGCTTTTGTCCGAAAAGCTAAACGGAGCATGGCCAACCATGTGAAGGCGATGCTTCTCATGCAGGAAAAAGGCTCTATCACATTTGATTACGGAAATAATATCAGACAGGTCGCAAAAGATGAAGACGTCCAAAATGCATTCGATTTTCCGGGATTTGTCCCGGCGTATATCCGCCCTCAGTTCTGTGAAGGAAAAGGTCCATTCAGATGGGTAGCGCTGTCGGGTGATCCAGAAGATATCAGAAAGACAGATGAAGTCATCTTAAATGAATTTAAAGAGAATGAATCACTTTGCAAATGGATCCGCTTGGCACAGGAAAAAATTCAGTTCCAAGGACTTCCATCCAGAATTTGCTGGCTGGGATATGGAGAGAGGGCAAAGTTCGGGAAAATCATAAACGACATGGTTGCAAGTGGAGAGCTGAAGGCCCCGATTGTCATCGGCAGGGACCATCTTGACTCAGGATCTGTTGCTTCACCTAACAGAGAAACAGAAGGGATGAGAGACGGAAGTGATGCGGTTGCCGACTGGCCGATATTGAATGCTTTAATTAATGCTGTTGGAGGAGCAAGCTGGGTGTCGGTCCATCATGGGGGTGGAGTGGGAATGGGATATTCCCTGCATGCCGGAATGGTGATCGTCGCTGATGGTACAAAAGAGGCTGAAAAGAGGCTTGAGAGGGTATTGACCACCGATCCGGGTATGGGAGTCGTACGCCATGTCGATGCAGGATATGAACTGGCTGAAAAAACAGCAGAAAAACACGGCATCCATATTCCTATGATGAAGAAATGAGGAGGAATTGACATGGAAACGAAGCCATTAATTATCAAAAATGCGGAGCAGGTAATCACTCTGAAAGGTTCTTCAAAGGGGCCGTTAAAAAAAGGAAAGATGAATGATCTTCAAATCCTCAAAAATGGATGCGTCTTCATAAATGAAGGGAAAATTGCCGGAGTTGGAACGGAAGAAGAACTGGCTTCTGTCTATGGTGAGCTCATGAAAGAAGCTGAAATAATCGATGCAAGAGGAAAAATTGTTCTACCTGGCTTGGTAGACCCTCATACCCATGTGGTTTATGCCGGCAGCAGGGAAGAGGAATACAACATGAGGCTGAACGGTTCAACCTATATGGAAATCATGAATAACGGGGGAGGAATCCATGCTACTACGGGAAAAACGAGAGAAGCCAGCATGGATGAATTAATCGAGCAATCAAAGAAAAGACTTGATTCATTTTTGCTGCATGGTGTAACTACAATCGAAGCGAAGAGCGGATACGGGCTGGACTGGGAAACGGAAAGAAAGCAGCTGTTGGCAGCACAGGAACTGAACAAAATGCATCCAATCGATATCGTCAGTACGTTTATGGGTGCTCATGCCATCCCTGCTGAATACAAAAAGAATCCTGATGCGTTCGTAGATCTAATCATTGAAGAGATGCTTCCGAAGGTTTCCGAAGGCAAACTTGCTGAATTCAATGATGTCTTCTGTGAAAGAGGCGTATTTACTCCAGAACAGTCCAAGAAAATCCTTTTGGCCGGCAAAAAATTAGGCCTCATCCCTAAAATCCACGCAGATGAAATTGAACCGTATGAAGGAGCAGAGCTTGCAGCCGAAGTCGGAGCCATTTCTGCCGATCATCTTTTAAAAGCTTCTGACGAAGGGATCAAAAGGATGGCAGAGAATGATGTAATCGGCGTTCTACTGCCTGGTACTGCCTTTTTCTTGATGGCGGAATTCGCTGCGGGAAGAAAAATGATTGACATGGGAATGTCCATCGCATTATCAACAGATTGCAATCCAGGTTCTTCTCCCTCTGTTTCCCTGCCGTTCATCATGAACTTGGCTTCTTTAAAAATGGGGCTTACTCCTGCAGAAGCCATCTCAGCGGCTACAATCAATGCAGCCCATGCCATAAACAGGGGGCATGAAATCGGAAGCATTGAAACTGGGAAAAAAGCGGATCTAACCATCATGAATGTTCCTAATTATATGAAACTCTCCTATCATTACGGGATGAATCATACTGATACCGTCATTAAGAATGGAGAAATTGTTGTAAAGGATGGGCTGATATGCAAAAGGACCTAAAAAATTCTCCCTTATCCCCTCCTTCCTTTGTTTGGACAAAAGGAAATGTAAAGGAAGGGAAAATGAACGAGTGGATCATTCCAATTCAAGAAGCAGTTGAGATTGAACCTGAGGAGGAATGGGACGTCGTCATGTTTGGAATCCCGTTATCCCGATCCTCCATCAGTGTATCAGGGGCTTCGGAATTCCCGGATGCATTCCGAAGAGGATGGAAAGGGTTCTCTACTTACAACTTGGATGAAGAGGTAGATCTTGAGGAGTTAACAGTATTGGACGCAGGGAATGTGGATATGCATTTCACGGACATATCCCTTAGTCATTCAAATATCGTCCAATCAATGGAAAACCTCACTGATAAATTTCCCCAATCGATGATAACGGCCATCGGAGGGGACCATTCCATAACTGCAATGGTCGTGAAGGGGATTAAAAATGCAAAGAAGAACGAAACGATAGGAATTCTTCAGCTGGATACTCATTTTGATTTGAGGGATCTCAAGGATCATGGTCCTACTAATGGGACCCCCATACGCAATTTAATTGAGAGCGGCACCATCGAAGGAACAAATGTCCATAATATCGGGCTCCACGGTTTCTTTAATGGGAAGAGCCTGGTCGAATCCGCCAAAGTTTATGGAGTCAACTATACAACACTAAGCAAGGCGCGTGATCAAGGTGTGGTAAATGCAGTGAAAAGGGCACTTGAAACTCTTGGTGAAAATGTTGACCACATTCATCTAACCGTGGATATGGATGTCCTGGATATTGCGTATGCTCCCGGAGTCCCTGCATCTACCCCTGGGGGAATGACGACGCATGAACTTTTTCAAGCTGTCTTTGCTGCCGGTCTGCATGAAAAAGTCAAATCAATGGATATCGTCTGCCTTGATCCTACAAAGGACCACCCGGCACAGCCTACCGTAAAGGCGGGCATACACGTTTTCTTATCTTTTCTATCCGGATTTGCCAAAAGAAAAATATGAAGATCCCAGCCTGGAATTAACTTTCCAGGCTTTTTTTATGTATAAAGACAGTTAGATTTGATGAAATAATATTAGAGAATCTTGGAAATGTTAAGGAGGAATAAGAAGGGCGAGGTTATTCCGATGAAACGTGACAAAGGAAAATTATCAGGGACGACATTACAGGAAAAATACACCCGTATTCAAGAAGCACTTGGCTTTTCTGCTGATTTACTGGTGATGCATAAGGAATTTAATAAAGGCGGGCATTGTTTTCACATCGTATTGCTCAGGATCGACGGTATCTCTGATGGCAATGGGGTTGTGGAATTATTTAGGAGCCCTGAGCTTCAGTCAATGGACTCCATGGATGAGGTAATCGGAAAAATCGGCGATCATGGAATGAATATCGAGCACAAGGAATATGAAAAGGATTTTCATAAATTAACTATCTCCATGCTTGAAGGCGACACGATCATTCTGTTTGAAGGAAGGGAAATGGTTCTAAAGGTAAGTACACTAAAAACAGAAGGAAGACAAGTAACGGAGCCAACATCCCAAACAGTCATCCGCGGGCCGAAAGATGCTTTTGTGGAATCCATTAGAATCAACACAGCCCTTGTTAGGAAAAGAATAAAAAATGAACAACTTCGTCTTGAGAGATTCCAATCCGGAGAAAAGTCCAAAGCCAATATTGAACTGATGTATTTGGCCGATCAGGTGGATTACGAATGTTTAGAAAAAATCCGGACAAGGATATCTGAAGGGAGTGCGAGTTTAATACTAGAGTCGGGTTATATTGAAAAAATGATACAGGACAATCAAAAAACGATCTTTCCTACCATCATGAATACTGAGAGGCCGGATGAGGTTGCCAGTAATATCCTAATGGGAAAAATTGCTGTGTTTGTCGACAATACTCCGTTTGTTTTGATATGTCCTGTTACATTCTATCAATTCTTCCAATCACCTGAAGATTACTATCATAACTTTAATATATCTTTTCTTCTTCAGACATTAAGGTTTGTCGGGTTTTTTCTATCTCTGCTTGCACCTGCCATTTATGTCGGATTGATCACACACCACCATGCTATGATTCCGACTCCATTATTAATCAGTCTGTATGCCCAGCGCGAAGGGATTCCTTTCCCGGTCATTATCGAAACATTCCTGATGGAATTTATCTATGAGATTTTGAGGGAGGCAGGTGTCAGGATGCCAAGGGCTATTGGCCAGGCTGTCTCCATCGTGGGAGCATTGGTCATCGGACAATCCGCTGTTGAAGCGGGGCTTGTCTCGACAGCTGTCGTAATCGTAGTTTCAATCACTGCCATTTCAAGTTTTACAATGCCGAACTATAATCTGGCCATTTCTGCAAGGATTTTAAGGTTTATATTCATGGGTGTGTCTTATTTTATCGGATTTTATGGGTTATTGCTTGGTTTGATGATGCTGTGTGGACATCTACTTACGATTACATCTATGGGACGGCCATATTTACGGGGCCTTGATAATCAGCTTTCAAAAAAAGATAAAATGATGGAAATTAGGGATGCAAAATGAAAAAGCAGATACTGGTGCTATTGATAATTTCAACGCTGGTGGCTGGATGCGGGAGCCAGCATGAGCTAAACGAAATGTCGATCATCGTGGGTATCGGCATTGATTTACTTGGTGAAGAAACCTATCAAATCACGCTGCAGATCGTGAACCCCAGCGCTATTTTTACTGCAGGAGGCAATTCATCCGGCCAGAAGGTTGTTCCAATCATCAATGTGGTGGGGACAGGGAAAACGGTTGTGGATGCCCTGCAAAAAGCCACTACTAAAATATCCAGGCCAAACTTCTATGCACATCTATCCATGATTGTCATGGGACAGGCGCTTGCTGAAAAAGGGATTCTTGAGGTGCTGGACACATTTGAACGCGACGCAGAAGTCAGGCAGAATACTCCCATTTTAGTTGCTAAGGGGGAAAAGGCATTCGACGTTTTAAATACACTTACTACGTTGACGAGTATTCCCGTTGTTTCACTTATCGGGAAAATTAGAAATGCACATGACCTGTTTGGAGAAACCGCGAATGTTGAGCTTTATCAGCTGATCAAGTCATTTGAGGACGGGAATACAGCGGCAATTGTAGGGGGAGCTACAGCGCCGAAGGACAATAATTTTGCCAGCACCAAGGAAAATATTGATCAGGCATCCCCATTGACCAGTGAGGTAGAAGGGATTGCTGTATTTGATAGAGAAGGGAAGCTGGCTTATTGGATTGATAATGAAAAAGCCAGATCGACCCTGATACTTAGAAATGAATTAAAAGAGACAATTCTCTCTCATAAATGCAGTGAAAATAAACATTTCACCATAAAAGTGAATTATTCGAAATCTAAATTAAAAGCAGTAAGAAAGAATGGTAAGGTTTTGCTTCAAGTCAATACTTATATGGAGGGGAATGTTGACAGCAATGCTTGCCCTAAAATCACTTTAAGTACGGATGAAGATTATAAAAAAATTGAAAAAATCATGGAGAAAAAAGTGAAAAAGAATTTAAAAGAATTAATTAAAGATACTCAATCACATGAAACGGACTTCTTAGCTTTCAACTCATCTTTACGTAAAAGTGATTCTGAGTATTGGAAAAAAGAAAGAGATCATTGGGGAGAAATTTATAAGAATGCAGCTGTTGATGTAAAAGTGGAGATGAAAATAAATAACTCGGGTTTGACGAGGAACCATATTAATGTTCAGGAGGCGAACCATGATTAAAATCAAACATGGTGATTTCATGGCATTAGTCATTCTTTTTCTTGTCGGGAGCGCTGTGATGCTCGATGTGGGAAGAACCGCATTTAAAGACGGATGGCTTGCCATATTCATTGGAATGTTATCAAGCCTTCCTCTACTGCTTGTCTACTATTTAGTATATGCAGCGCAAAAAGGACAGAATTTCTTTGAGATTTTCCAATATGCTTTCGGGAAAATTGGCGGGAAATTCATAACGTTTCTTTATATAGTTTATTTTATCTACATGACTTCAAGGATATTAAGGGATTTCAGTGAGGTATTGCAGATTGCTGCATTTGGGGATGTTTCTTTGGTAGTGCTTGCACTCATCATGATGCTGACAATCATGTACTATTCATGCAAATCCATTGATTTGATATTTAAAATCTCAAAATACTTATTTCTAATTATCATCACAGCTTTTTTTGGCAGCATTATCTTTGAAATTGTCTCAGGGGTCATTGATATTGGAAATGAATTGCCAGTGTTGGAGGACGGATGGGCGCCTGTCCTTAAAACGGTCTATCCGAAGATTATTACGTTCCCATTCGGGGAGCTGATTGTAATTATTGTATTTTTTTCAAAAGTGGAAGAGAAAAAAGGAATCTTGCTAAAGTTTCTTGCGGCAACTTTTATTGCAGGTGCTATGTTGATGACAACTTCTTTCATCCACGTCTCCATTTTAGGAGCAAAAACAGTAGAGAGGACTCATTTTCCCATCTTGACTGCCGTATCCGTCATCAATATTTCAGATTTCATCCAGCGTGTAGATGCTCTAATCGTGATATTGATAATAATCCTAGGGTTTATTAAGACAAGCATATTTTTTATTGCATCCGTGGAAACAAGCAAACAATTACTTGGAATCAAGGAAAACTTCATTATAGTGCCGCTGGGATTATTAGTGACCTATTGCTCGATGGCCATCTCTGCAAATTTCCCGCAGCATATAGAAGAAGGAATCAATATTGTCCCGTATTATCTCCATATCCCGTTTCAAATTGTCATGCCTTTGGTAATGATGGCTGTCATCATCATAAAGAAAAAGGTGAAAAAAGAAGCTATTTTTTCTTCATAATCCAAACATAGGCGATCAGCAAAGTGAATCCTATTAATAAAGAAAAAAAGTCATCAATGGAAAGCGTATAGAAAACATTGAGGAAATTATAGCGAATTTCGCGCAATGAATACTTTTGAATCAAATCAAGGCAAAATATTAAAGATATTGTACTGCAATAAACCAAGACTAAGAAAATAATTTGTTTTTTCATCACCATCACCACTTTCCATTATGTCCAGAAAAAAGGATATTTACATCTAATAGAGAAAATAGTTAGGAAAAAGGGAAAGAAGTGGATGGAATGGAACTGGAGAAACGTGCAGCAGGACCTTCAATGGAAGAAATGGAATGGGATACGGTATTGACCCCTTCCTACCGTGAAGACCTAAGGTATTTCAGTGAAAAAGAATACAATAAATTCGTCAAATTGAATACGGTTAAAGATTGGTCTGAACTCAGATGGAAAGATATCGGCAAACCGTTTGAAGTTACCTCATTTTCGAAAGAAAAAACTGAATGGGAAGAGAAAAATGGTAAGGCACTTCCTGTTCATACCTCTTGGGAAATGTTCAACCGCTCTTTTCATGAATGGTTTGTGAAAGATGTACCAGCAGAAATGAGCAGATCGAAAAAGGAGTTCTTCTCAAAACTGGCCAAATTTCAAATGAGAGATATTAAATCAGCGCTTGGGAATGTTCTGCGCATCCATTTATGGAACTATGCCCATAGGATTGAAGATGGGATATGGGATCCGAGGGGCAAAAGGGCTCTTTTTGAAGGACTGGATCTCCAGAAGCCAAGGATATTATTCCTCGGGGCTGCCGAGGGATATGAGGCGATGCAGCTGTCTGCCATGTATCCCCAAGGGGAAGTAGTAATGGTGGACTATGATGAATTTTGCAGGGATTCGAGATTTAAAGAGTTTCCCGAAAGCTATCCGTTTCTTGGATACAATCCGGCAACCGGGGGAAATAAAGTCTATAATAAATCGGACTTTACCATTCATTATGAGGTAAATGATATCCGTAAACTGAGTTACGGCAAAGAATTTGATATCGTACTAAGTGTAGGTCTGCTCGAGCACTTTCCCGATGAGCTGAAGCCGGAAGTCCTTGAATGGCACAGGAAATTTTTAAAACCGGGCGGGTACATCATCATGACGACACCAAGGGCGCAGTTGAAGTCTAAACTTTACTACGAAATCATGGCCGATGTCATGAATCACACGTATCGTGAATTAATGACGGTTGAGCAGATGGGATTGTATATGTATGAAAATGGACTTGATATAATTCGCCATGGTCATATCAAAGTCCATAACGGCATTATAGCCAAAGTAAAATAATGGCCTCTGTATACATCGCAACTAAAAAGTGATAGATTAGTCAAAGTGGATAACTATAGAAAAGTGCAAGAAATGAGGAATAACATGAGAGACTATTTAGAAGCTGGAAAGATTATGACACTGAACGTTGAAAGGGAAGTCCCCTTCGGATATTTCCTTTCCAATGGAACAGAAGATGTGCTGCTTCCTAATTCCGAAATCCAAGGCGAAATTGAATTAAATCAAACTGTAGAAGTTTTTTTATATCATGATAAGCTGGGCAGGATGACAGCGACCATGAAGCTCCCGGTTCTCAAAGAGGGCGTGTATGAGTGGTGTAAAGTTGTAGGAGTTAATGAAGAGTTTGGTGCATTTGTTGACATCGGGATATCAAAAGATCTTTTGATATCTGCGGATGATCTTCCGATATACGACGATATTTGGCCGGTTGAAGGTGATTTATTATATGTCACATTAAAAACTGATCGAAACGGAAGGCTCTACGGGAAGCTTGCCACTGAAAATATCATTCAGGATTTAGTGAAGGAAGCGCCGCGGACCATCTTGAACCAGGATATTAAGGGAAGGATCTATCGTTTATTGAAAGTTGGATCGTTCCTGCTGACAGAAGAAGGATATCGCTGTTTCATTCATGAAAGCGAACGGGAAAAGGAGCCGAGGCTCGGTGAATTAGTGACAGCAAGAGTCATTGACGTCAAAGAAGACGGTACTTTGAATGGATCGCTATTCCCTAGGAAACAAGAAAAAATGCTGGATGATTCAGAGAAGCTCCTACAATACTTAATCCAGCGCAGTGGAAAAATGCCTTATTGGGATAAAAGCGCCCCCGAAGAGATTCAATATCGGTTTGAAATGAGCAAAGCTGCTTTCAAACGGGCTCTCGGCAAACTGATGAAGGAAGGAAAAGTCTATCAGGAAGAAGGATGGACCTACATCAAAGAATAAAGAATAATCAGCATTAAATATGGAATAACTAAAGACACTCATATCAATATGGGTGTCTTTTTTTTTGCAAATGATGATCGCAGCGATTTTCTCCGGCTTTGTAATCAAAATGTCAATTTTGACTTATTTCTATAGATCAGATACGAAGGATGTCATGAAAATCAACGCTTTTTTTGTTACAAAGGAGCAATTCGCCTCAGTAGGTCTTGCAAATGATGGGAAGTAATTTCATGTATTATCCAACGAATGTTTAGGAGTCAAAAATCGAGGTAAACCCCTAGTAACATCGCAAATAGTTTGTTGGCCAAATTTAAACTTAGGCCAATTCAATTTAATAGGGAATCAAGAAAATCTTATAGAGCAGGTGATGAAAATTGGCAGATAAACAAAAAAGCAAAAAAGAAGAAACATCGGTTCAATCACAAAAACAAAACGCAGAGGACAGCTCATCAAACTCACTAAGCTATGTTTTATTAGGAAGTATGGTTGGAGCGGGACTAGGAATGATGTCCAGCCCGGGAACAGGAAAAAAAATCATTTCCTCTCTGGGAAAATCAGAAATTGTTAGGACAGCAGGCAGTGAATTAAAGAGAACTGCACATGAAATCCTGGTAGAACAAGCGGTGATGCAGGTACGCAAAACGGTTGAAAAAGGAACATTCAATAATTTGCTTTCCATTAAAAAGAATAATCAGGTTGAATCAACTAATAAAACACCTGAAGAATCGTCTTCAGACAACCAGGAATATGAAGAAAAATATAATGAGTTGAAAGAAGAGAACAAAAAAATCAATGATTACCTCTCCAAGATCGATGAAAAGTTGACAAAGCTGTTGGAAGCGAAAAACTAACCAATAAGCACTAATCATTCAGGCAGCCTTTTTCAGAAAGGAGCATGCCCATGAATAAACGAAAACTGGGGAAAGCTGCATTAAAGGCAGGGAAATTTATATTAAATAAATCGCCTGCTCCAGTAAAGAAATATGTGAAAACGAAGATAAAAGAAGAAGCAAAGGAACATTTTGCAGAACATGTGGAAGACAAAATTCAGTCTAAAGCTGATGATGCTTCCAAGAAATTGCAAAAAGCAAAAAATGACAACGCTGAGAAAGTTCATGACAAGGCAGACTCTGCTAAAGAAAAAATCCAGCATGCTCTCCTTACTGCAAGGGAAAAGCTTGGAAAGGCAAGAGAGGCTGGGGAAGAGCTGCAGTCTAAGATATCCGACTCTAACTCAGAAAAAAAAGGGAAAGGATATCGAGGGATTAAAGGTCCAAAGGATGTGAAAAGCTCTCAAAATATCAAAAGCATCCAAAATATCAAAAGTTCCAGGAACATTAAAAGTCCTAAAGATATTAAATCTTCAGCGGACATCAAAATGTATAGCAACTAAATTATAAAAACAGGAGGAGATTGAATCATGGCCGTACAAAAAACTACTGATAGTTCAAGTTTAGCAGAAGTTATTGACCGTATATTGGATAAAGGGATCGTTATTGATGCATTTGCCCGAGTATCCGTTGTAGGAATTGAGATTCTAACGATTGAAGCGAGGGTAGTCATCGCGAGTGTCGACACTTGGCTTCGATATGCAGAAGCCGTTGGTCTTCTTACAGATGATGTCGAGGAGAATGGACTTAGATCTCAATCCAATGAAGGATCACCGGGATTTAGCATTTAATTGAGGTAAAGTCGGAACCGCGGAGGAAGTTATGGAAATTAAAAAGGTTATGAAAACTGTATCTGATTTCTTCCAGGAAAATATCGCACCTCCCCACAAAATCACTTCGGTAGATTTACTGGAGGAGGATGGATGGAAAGTGACCATCGAAGTAGTGGAAGAAAAGGAATATATGAAAAAATACGCCAAGGACGAAATGATTGGCATGTATACTGTCCTTGTTAATGAGAAAGGCGAGATTACATCCTTCAACCGGATAGATATCCGTTATAGGAGTGCAATAGGGTAAACGTTAAAAGTGGAAAGTTCAGAGGAGAGTTGATGGCATGACGGTCTTACAAAATCGGGAAAAAGCCCATGGGAAAACGATGGTTCAAGATGAAGTATCAGAAGACACATTATCCCGAACCCTTGAATATTTAAGGGCAGGTTATCCCGTCCATTTTTCCGGTCCAGCAGGAACAGGAAAGACCACAACCGCATTAGCCCTTGCCAAAAAGAGAAAACGCCCCGTCATGATCATCCATGGCAATCCTGAGCTGAACAACAAGGATATGATAGGCGACTTTACAGGCTATTCCAGTAAAAAGGTAGTCGATCAATATGTGCGGAGTGTGTATAAGAAAGAAGAGCATGTAACTGAATCGTGGAGAGATGGACGTCTATTGGAAGCAGTGAAGAATGGATGGACACTCATTTACGATGAATTTACGAGATCAAAGCCTTCTGCCAATAATCTTTTTCTATCGGTCATTGAAGAAGGGATTCTTCCCTTATACGGTACAAAACAAACTGAGCCTTTCATTCGGGTCCATCCTGATTTTCGAATGATTTTCACCAGCAATCCTCTGGAGTATGCAGGTGTCTATAAAACGCAAGATGCTCTCTTGGACCGCATGATCACCATTCAAATGAACTATTTAAATGAAGATAGAGAAGCTATAATCATTGCGAAAAAAACAGGGCTTGAAAAAGATGAAATTAAAATGATCACGGGGCTGGTCTCCCGGTTAAGGGAAAAGTGTTCCAATGAAAATGGTACGGGGCCGAGTATTCGGGCCTCCCTGATGATAGCGGAACTCGCTAAGCGGCAGGATATTGAGATCGATGGAGATCATCAAGATTTCCAACGTCTTTGTCTTGACGTATTAGAATTTCCAATCAAACGGCTATCTGGAGAAACGGAACCAGAAAAATGGATTATGAAGGAATTAAAGAATCTGAGCAAGTAAAGGAGTGTTTGTATGAGCAGCCAACAGGAAGAAAAGGGAATTTATATTTTCGGAGCTTTTCAAACCGAGGAAGAAACACCTATCGGAAAGATAGAAATTGAGGGCGTCGAAAGAGATATCTTTGTAATCAAATACAAAGATGCCGGGATAGCTGCCTGTGAAGCACCTATGAAAATCTACCATCCGAACAGGAAGAATCTTATGATGCATCAACAAGCCGTTTCTATGATCATGGAGGAAAAGGAAGCTGTCATTCCAATCAGTTTTGGCAATGTCTTTCATTCCAAAAAAGATGTCCAGGCATTGATGGAAAAACTATATCCTCAGTTTGAAAAGCTCTTCCCGGAAATCCGGGGGAAAGTTGAACTTGGATTAAAAGTAATCGGGAAAAAGGAATGGCTTGAATCTATAGTAAAAGAAAATACGAAAATCTCCGAAATATCCGCTTCCGTGAATGGAAAGTCTAAAGCTGCAGGCTACTATGACCGCATCAAATTGGGTGGTGCAGCACAAGAAGTATTTTCTTCATTGCAGCAGCGAATGAAAGAAGACCTATTTCTTCCACTCTCGGAAAAAGCAGATGCGTCAAAGGTCAATGACCCAACAGGTGAAAAGATGCTGTTAAATGCTTCTTTCCTCGTTGATAAAGAAAATGAAGGCAAGTTTGATCAATTAGTAAATGACCTTCATGAAAAATGGAAAGGTAAATTGGATTTTCAATATAGCGGACCTTGGCCAGCATACAACTTCGTAAATATCCGTTTGAAGGTAGAAGAAGCTGGATGATTCACAAATTAGTTTCAACGCCTATCAATTTGGTGATAAAAATCGCTGAGAAGATAAAAGAAGAAGCTGATAAGGAATTAAATGACCTGCCAACCATCCAGCAAAAACTTATTCAGCTTCAGATGATGTTTGAACTGGGGGAAATCCCAGAAGAAGCATTCGAAGCGAAAGAACAGGAATTGCTTATAAGATACGAGGCAGCCAAGCGCAAAGAAATGGAAGAATGGAAAAAACTTACTGAATGAGGCAAGAGGAGAGGGTGTGTATGGATCGTTTAATTTATGTATACGGATTAGTTCCACATCTGGAGATGGAGGAGAAACCGTTATCGACTAATATCCCAGGTTTCGAGGGGGAGCCTCTCCAATCTATAGATTGTGGTGAGGTAACAGCGGTCATAAGCGGTTTGAACGCTGAATTCAACTCTGAGGAAGCTTTAAAAGATAAAATGGAAAATGATATGGAATGGCTTCAAGAAAAAGCCTTTCATCATCACGAAACAATATTAGCCCTTTATAAAAATTATACAATTATTCCTTTGAAATTCTGCACGATTTATAAAAATGAAGAGAATCTTCTAGATGAAATAAGAAAAAAACAAGAGTCTTTAAAACATACTTTCACTGTCCTTCAAGGAAACGAAGAGTGGAATTTAAAAATATATTGCGACGATAATGTTTTCAAAAATGAACTGGTCCTCCATCATTCGGAGATTGAAGAAAAACGGTCTGAAATAGCTTCACTATCACCTGGCAGACAATTCTTCGAAAAAAGAAAGCTGGATCAGCTGGTGGAAAAAGAGATTGAAGCTGAAAAAACAAGAATCTGTGAAAACATTCATGCAAGACTTATGGAATTCTCTGTCCATGCTGCTGTTAAGAAGAATTGGAGCAAGGACATGACAGGGACCCAAGAGAAAATGGCTTGGAATAGTGTGTTCCTGATTGATTCAAATTCTGTTGATCGATTCCAAGACATAATAAGATCTCAGGAAGAATCGCTAAAGGAAAAAGGATGGAGACTTGAGGCAACCGGCCCTTGGCCAGCCTACCATTTTTCAAGCTTCTCTTAATCGGAGGTATATAAATGCCTATAAAGGAATCATTAGAAAACAAGGATATTGCCTTAATAGATATTTTGGATGTCATCCTGGATAAGGGAGTCGCCATTAAAGGGGACTTAATCATATCCATTGCAGGGGTCGATCTCGTCTATCTGGATTTAAGGGTCTTGATTGCCTCTGTTGAAAAACTTGTAAGCTCAAAAAATGAAAGATCCGATTTGAGTTCTATTCAATTCGATAAACAAAGGGAGGAGCTGTCAGATGCAGCCTGTAAAGAACAACCATGGAAGAATCAATCTGGATCCTGATAAGGCTGAAGCTGGACTTGCCCAACTTGTTTTAACGGTTGTGGAACTATTGCGCCAGATTGTTGAAAGACATGCAATCAGAAGGGTGGAAGGCGGGACTCTTACAGACGAACAAATTGAAAACCTTGGAGTCGCCTTGATGAATCTGGAAGATAAAATGGAAGAACTAAGGAATGTCTTTGGTCTTGAAGCAGAGGATTTAAACATAGATTTAGGTCCTTTAGGAAATTTACTATAATCCAAGAAGCCTATAGGGAGGTGAGGATCTGTGGCAGTAGAACACAATATGCAGTCCAGTACAATTGTAGATGTTCTGGAAAAAATACTGGATAAAGGGGTAGTCATTGCGGGTGATATATCCGTTGGGATTGCCGATATCGAACTTCTTACAATAAAAATAAGGCTCATTGTTGCCTCAGTTGATAAAGCTAAAGAAATTGGCATGGACTGGTGGGAAAACGATCCTTACTTAAGCTCGAAAGCATCTTCCGGGAATACAAAAGCCCTTGAAGAAGAAAATCGCAAACTCAATGAAAGATTGGAAAAGCTTGAAAAACAGTTAACAACTACTAACCAATAAAAAAATTCGGAGGGATAAATCATGGCAGATCAAACAAAATTAGAGCAAACACAAACGGAGAATACGAACAGCAATTCTAATAATGGCGATAACACTAAACAAAAACAAAGCGCACCATTAAAACGTACAGTGGCGGGAAGTATTCTGGGAGCAACAATCGGATACCTGGCTACTCCTGAGAATGGAAAGAAACTCCTGGCGAAAATCGATACGGATGAACTAAAATCAAAAGCAGCCGATTTTGGCAAAGCTGCGAAAGAGAAATCTAAAAAAGGTGCCGTCAGTCTTAAGTCTTCAGCAGCGAATCTATTTAGAAAAGAACAGGATGAAACTGCTGATGAGGACACAGATAATACTGAAAACAAAAACCAGGATGAAGAATATGATTCCTTAAAAAATGAAAATAATGATTTAAAATCACGTTTGGAAATGCTTGAAGGGAAATTAGAACAGCTTTTTAATACTAAAGAAGATGATGATGAAGACGAAGACGATGAAGAGGAAGAAGAAACAAAACCCAAAAAATCAAAATCAAAAAGTAAAACAAAAAAATCTGAGGATCAAGAAGAAGAATTAGAGGACGAAGACGAGGAAGATGAGGAGAACGAAGAAGAAGAAGAAGAAGAAAAAGAGGAAAAGCCTAAAAAGAAATCTACATCCAGTAAGTCTAAAGGAAAGAAGACAGCGAAAAAAACGAGCAAATCAAAAAAGAAAGATGATGAAGAAGATGATGAAGAGGAAGAAAACGATGAGACTTCTTTATCAAGCGATGATGATACCAAGTCTTAATGATAATGATGCTGGAGGGGAACAGATATGAGCCAAGAATCAAAGGACAGTGTATTGGAGTTTTTGGTGAATATAGCTAACGAACATGATTTTTCGCTTGATCTCACTTTGAATGTCAAAGGATCACTGATTTCCGGTACACTTGTGTCAGCCAAGGAATACTTTGAAACTTTAAGTGAAACGTTTGAAGAAGGAAGTGAGATTTCTGAAAAAATCAGTGAACAGCTAGCGGAAGCAAGTGAATCTGCGGCTAAAGGTGGAAGCGAAGTCCATTTCATTCATATGAAGAATACCAAGGTATACGTAGGTGACTCTAAGCCCACTCCTTCTAAGGGAAAGGTATTATGGAGAGGAAGCCTTGGGAATGTGGATGGGTTCTTTCTAGGAAAAATCGCAGAGTCTAAAACTTCTACAAGCAAAAAATAAGTGATTTATATCAAAATACCCTCAATCCTTTTCTGTTGACCTGATGACAGAAGGGGATTGAGGGTATTTTATTATTTTAAACTATTCGATAACTCTTTAATGGCAGAAACAGCTTCTCCTAGTATTTCTTCTATTATTTCTTTTGCTGATAAACCATCTTTAAGCAGACGAATTCCCTGGCCAGCCCATAAAGACATGTATTCCGGGTTTTCTTGCGAGGCAGCTGCCTTACGGATATCCCTTGTCAATGAATTTTGGGATGGAAATGAAAGGGGGTTCTTTCCTGAGTTTTCAAAGTCATGAATGAATTTATTTTGAATTCCTTTCGCAGGTCTTCCAGAAAAACTTTTTGTTAAGACAATTTGATCTTCAGTGCTGTTTAACAAAGCTTTTTGATAGGTTTGATGTGCACCGGATTCTATACTGGTTAAAAATCTTGTCCCCATTTGAACACCCTTCGCACCCAACATAAGACTTGCTGCCAACCCCTGGCCATTCATGACCCCGCCGGCTGCAATGACAGGAATTTGCAGGTTTTGCTTCATCTGAGGGATGAGGGAAAAAGTACCGATGTTTGCCCCATTTGGGTATTTCTCCACATCAAATGTGCCCCTGTGGCCACCTGCATCACTCCCCTGAGCAACGACGATATCCACTCCTTGTTGTTGAGCCATAAGCCCTTCTTGGACCGTGGTGGCCATGGCGATCACTTTCATACCTGATTTTTTGGCCATATTCATTTTATCAAGTGGGAGCAGTCCGAATGCGGTGCTTATAATTGGAACCTCTTCGTCAAGAAGCACCTGAAATTGATCATTGAATAGATTCTCGACAGTCGGCTTTTCCATGCTTAATGGGATTCCAAGTTCACGGCGGAAATCATTAAGTATCTCCTGGACTTTCAAATAACCTTCCGATGATTCCGTCAGATCAGTGGAAAATAAATTGACCGCAAATGGTTTATCAGTCATCTGGCGAATTGAAATGATCGCATTCCTTAATTCATCGGGTTTTAAGTAAGCTCCGCCCAGTGTTCCAAGACCGCCTGCATTTGATACAGCTGCCACAAGTTCCGGAGTGGTGGGTCCGCCGGCCATTCCTGCCAATATGATTGGGTATTCAATCTGAAGGATTTCGCATACTTCCGTCTTAAGCATAATAAGCAACTCTCCTTTGTTGGTGCTTTCTTTTAAATTAAGATTAATTCCAGTAGAATAATAGTGCAATTAATATGTTTGGATTTTTATAGAGATTATTGAAAGAGTTGGTGGAATCGTGATCGAGAAGAAAAATGTATGGATTGAATCCCTGAATTCAAATCGGACTATATGGGTGCATCTACCGGAGAGCTACAAGCAAAATGAAAAAGAATATCCTGTCTTGTATATGTTCGATGGGCAGAATTTATTTTCGCATGATGGAGGCAGCCCGGAAAAATGGGAAGCGGAAAAGGCTGCTGAATATCTAAGTTCGAAAATTGGCGCGGAAATCATCATTGTAGGGGTGGACCATGGCGATGAAGAAAGATTGAATGAATATAATCCATGGTATTTAGAG
Source organism: Falsibacillus pallidus (assembly GCF_003350505.1). Lineage (NCBI taxonomy): Bacteria > Bacillati > Bacillota > Bacilli > Caryophanales > Bacillaceae > Falsibacillus > Falsibacillus pallidus. The sequence goes on along the minus strand of NZ_QQAY01000002.1, from coordinate 537,069 downwards.
AAGCATCAATTCGGAGGTAAGGGGGATGCATATCTGGATTTTATGGCAACAGAATTAAAATCATTCATTGACCGGAATTACATGACACGTAAAGAGCCCAAGCATACAGCCATTGGCGGGAGTTCTCTTGGAGGGTATATGTCCCTATATGCTGCTGCCAAATATCCAGAAATATTCGGAAAGGTTTTAGCAATGTCCAATGCTTTATGGCATGATGAAGGGAAATTGAAGGAGTTCATCATGGAAAAAGGACTTCACCATGATTTAAAGATTTATTTGGATACGGGCAGATTAGAATCCGACGACAAAGAATTCAATATTCTAACCGTAAAGCAGCACGAAGAATTATCACATTTATTGATCGAAGCGGGAATGAAAAAAGAGAACTTGAAAGTCACCCTTGACCCAGAAGGCGTACACAATGAAATTCATTGGAGAAAACGATTGCCAGAAGCACTGTGCTGGCTCTTTTCTTAAGGATAACGAAAACAGCCAGTAAATAAATCACTGGCTGTTTTTTATTAGTCCATTTTCTTTTCTTTTTCCTTTGCAGTAACGTAAGGCTTTTCTTTTGTCTGAAAAGCAAATGCAAGCACCTTTCCTGCAAACGATTTTAAGAAAACAAACGAAAACATAATCAAATGAATTGGAAATCCTATCAAGTCCATCAAGTGGTAGCTTCCGGCCTTTTTGAGAATCAAAAGGATGCTCCAAATGTAAATGAAAAAGCCTATTATTGAAAGGATAGGCTGTGATGGGATTGCTGCTAGGCAGTAAATAAAGAATAGAATGCTTGATAATAACCAAAGGGTTATAAGGGAGAGAGTGGAAAATCCGGCTTTTTCTATATATTCACCTGCTGATTTATTCCAATGCCTGAATAGCTGTTTCCATCCTGCGTATTCCTCATTATTTGAAATAACATATTTGCCGCTCCACGAAGTAGCTTTTTGGTGTACAGAAAGGAAACTTTGTGTAAGAGCAAAGCCTGGCAATAGTTCCTTTCTCGCTTCATAATGGCCGCCCAATTTAAAATAATCATCCCGCCTGCAAATGAAGCATTCTTCAAAGCCTCCATATCTTGAAGTGCCTTTATGGGAGCGTGCAATCTTCGTTAAAGAGAATAAAAATATCGAAAAAGCTGAAGAAAATAAGTTTATCCAATCCGTTAGGCGCTTATAAGGTGAGATGGTAAGGATTCCTTTGCCAAACTGCATTTGGTAGGCTTCCATAATTCTCAGCATCCCACCAGGTTCGAACCATGTGCTGCTGTGGATAAATAAAATGTAATCTCCTGTAGCTGACTTGGCACCATGCCAGCAAGCCCAATTCTTTGGTTTCCATCCTATTCCGACAGGGGGAGCCTCTACTTGAAAAACATGGGATTTCATCTCTTTTTTCAGTCTTGGCAATGTCTCTTTATCTCCAACAATCAATATTTCAAATGGCTGTACTTCCTGGTGAAAAATGGACTTTAACAATCGAACTACATGTTCTTTACTTGAATCATTAATAATGATGACCGATGTCTTTCTGATGAGGGTAAGGTGACGGGGATTACAATCCCTTGGAATGACCGGGATTTTATAGAGAAGCAGGATTTGAAGGGTGACTGCAATACATAACCATATAACCATGAAATTTACCCCTTTCATAAACAGGTGTCTCCATTTTGTCCAAATCCTGATAGAGGAATACATAAAATGGAGCGGGGTAATAAAGATGTAATAGAAATATTATCTAAACTGAACTGAATCTTATTGAGGTTTTAGATTTAAGGGTATAAAATAGTAAAGTATTTTATGAAAGGGAGTTGATACAGTTTGAGTAAACCTGCAGATCCAGACCCATATAACTCGAGGGAGCTCACTCTTAGTTTATCGAGCTGGGTTGTCCGACCGTATCAGCTCCATCGGATGTAGATTGAGGCTTCCTTTTGAAAAAAGGAGGTTAAAGAATGTACCAAATTTATAAAACGACGACAGATAGACAGCTGGAACAAATTGAAGAATTCACCCCTGGATGCTGGATCAATATGATAGCTCCGAAAGAAGAGGAAATCCAGTACGTCTCCCAGGAATTAGATATCCCTCTTGATTTTATGAAAGATGCCCTGGATGACGAGGAGAGATCAAGGATTGAGAAAGAGGATGACAATGTCTTAATCATCGTGGATTATCCTTATACAACCCACGATGAATCAGGATTCCCCATCTATGAAACCATTCCGATCGGCCTTATTATAACACCAAAGTGCTTCATTACGGTTTCATTAAAAGAAACCCCGATCTTGAATATATTCGAGAGTAATAAAATCAGAGAGTTCTATACGTTTAAGAAAACGAGATTTGCCTTGCAGATCCTTTCCGTCATTTCATCCTACTATCTGCGCTATCTGAAGCAGATCAATAAAAAGATGAATGAAGTGGAAAGAGAACTTCATGATTCCATGAAGAATAAAGAATTATATGCATTCCTGGCATTGGAAAAAAGTCTGGTATACTTTACCACTTCGTTAAAGCCGAATAAAGTGGTGCTGGATAAAATCATGAGATTCAATTATTTGAGAATGTACGACGAAGATAAAGACCTTCTTGAAGATGTCATCATTGAAAATACACAGGCCAGTGAAATGGCTGAAACGTACAGTTCCATACTTAGCAGGATGATGAATGCTTTTTCATCGATTATTTCCAATAACCTGAATATCGTCATGAAATTTCTTACTTCCGTTACGATTGTTCTTTCCATACCGACGATGGTGGCCAGTTTCTTTGGAATGAATGTGAATATCCCATTTCAGCACAGCACTCATGCTTTTTTAATTACATTGGCCTTTGCAGGGGGATTTGCGAGTGTAACGGCCTTTATATTTTGGAAAAAGAGATATTTTTAATGAAAGACCCGCTCAAAAGAGGCGGGTCTTTTCTGTGCAATAAAAAAAGCCGGGGTTTCCGGCTTTTTGTCATTTATTCCAATGTTCCTCGATAAATTCGTCCCTGCCTGAGATGGCACGGTCTTTTTTATAGGCGTCAGGCTCTTTTTTGTAAAAGTGCTGATGGTAGTCTTCTGCAGGGTAGAATACGGCTGCAGGGAGGATTTCAGTGACGATCGGTTTTGAAAATTTTCCGCTTTCAGCCAGGTCTTTTTTCGTTTTTTCAGCAAGTTCTTTTTGCTTATTATTGTGATAGAAGACAGCTGTCCGGTATTGATCTCCGCGGTCTTGGAACTGTCCGCCTGCATCAGTGGGATCGATTTGTGGCCAGTATAGTTCCAAGAGCTGCTCATATGGAAAAACAGCTGGGTCAAATTCAATCTGAACGACTTCGTAATGTCCCGTATTTCCTTTTTTTACATCTTCGTATGCAGGATTTTCTAAATTTCCGCCGGAATATCCCGATGTGACAGAGATAATTCCCGGAAGTTCGTCGAACGGCTTAACCATGCACCAGAAGCATCCACCGGCGAAGGTAGCTAATTCGTGTTGATTTCCCATCAATCATTCCTCCTAAAACTCAAGTAAATGGATGGACAAATCGTACCACTTTTCCTTTATTGCGTGCAATAAAATTGTTTGATAGATTCGGCTGTCATTCATTAATTCCTGCGAGTCCCATTTAATCATGTTATGATGAAACAAGAAAATTGTAGAAAATGATCGAATTGAGGTGCGTTATATGTATGTTGTCCATTCTACTTTTAAAGTTCCACCTGAAAAAGCGGAAGAAGTAATCTCCATCTATCAGAACCGTTCCCGTAAAGTGGATCAAGCAGAGGGCTTTTTAAGATTCCTATTGTTCCAAAATGATAAGAAGCAAGGGGAATTGACTGTCCATATGGAATGGGAGTCAAAAGAATATTACTTGAAGTGGGTGACAAGCAGCGAATTCAAAGAAATTCATGACCTGGAAAAAAAGTATCCGGATCAAGAGCTTGCTGCTGTCATCCCAACAGTCGAAAAATATAAGGTTGTGGCATTATGAATAAGAATCCGTATGAAAGTGTCTTAGAACAAGCGATTGAATTGATATACAAGAAGTATCCTTCCCTGGATGAACGATTTGGGGAGGCTGGAAGGCAAAAATGCTACGATGACAATATCCACCACTTGAACTACTTGGACAGTGCCTATTCAATCCGAGATGAAAAAGTGTTCATCGACTATGCTGTGTGGCTGAATAGTGTATTGGTCAGCCGCGGAATGAAATCGGATCATTTAGTTGATAATTTCATTTTTCTAAAAGAATCTTTTTCAGATTATAGAGAAATGGATTCAGATCGGAAGGAAGGATACGTAAAGTATTTAACATGCGCAGTGGAAGCCATTCAGAATCAGGGGTAATCATATATCGAGATATAATCCGAAAATTCGGAAATGTATTATTTTTCAGGAAATAGACGAAAATCGTCATTTTTCGATGTATTTCTTCCTGTAATTCACAAGTGCAATCAAGGGGAAAACCTTAGGCATGATGAACTTTTTACTGTGAGATTTTATCGCATCGATACTTTACCATGATGAAATTTTTCGTTGACAGTCAATTGATTCCCTGATAATGTATTCATGTAAATTAAATAGAAATCCTCATCAGTGCAAAGGTGAGGTAGAGGCGCGGTGTTTAAGAGTAAGATGATCGGAGAAACTGGGGTTTTGCTGATGATCATCCGAAAGGAAATATTGCCGAAGCACCATATCCCCCACGGTTATGGGAGCTGGGACTGTATTCAAAAAGATGCAGGACTGTCATGGATTTATTTATGGTCCATGATGAACTATCGATTTGCTGTCTGATGCGGTTTAGGGATCACACCGTATTTAGGTGTGTTTTTTTTATGCAAAAAATGCAGTCAACCCTTCTCGCACAGCAGAAAAAAGAAAAAGGAGAGGGTACATTTGAGTAAGACAAACAAATTAGGATTATGGATTCTGACTGCCTTGGTAGTCGGAAACATGGTAGGTTCGGGGATATTCATGCTTCCCCGCACACTTTCGGAGGTAGCTAGCCCTGCTGGAGTTCTGCTTGCTTGGGTATTAACGGGAGCAGGGGTTCTTGTGACGGCTTTGGTATTTGGAAATCTGGCGATTAGAAAGCCCAATCTGAACGGGGGACCGCAGATTTATGCAAAGGAATTATTTTCAAAAGGATCAAATGCATCCATCCTGTCAGGGTACATGTCTACTTGGGGGTATTGGATCGGGAATTTAGCTGGAAATATTGCCATCATTACTACTTTTGCAGGATATTTATCATCCTTCTTCCCGATTTTAACCAGCGGTGCAACATTGATGACAATCGGCAGCTTTTCATTGAAAACTGGCAACGCATTAACGTTTCTTGTCTGCACGCTTTTATTGTGGACCACCCATTTCATCATCTTGCGCGGTCTTGAGAACGCGGGGAAATTAAATTTTGCTGCGACAGCAACTAAAGTCATCGGATTCTTCCTTTTCATCGTGATTGCACTATTTGCATTTGAGAAAACCAATATCCTTCCATTTGCAGAAGCGCAAGTGGATGATGCCGGCAATAAAGTTGGATTATTAGGCCAGATCAATCATGCAGCCGTTGCTACGCTGTGGGCATTCATCGGAGTGGAATCTGCTGTAGTATTTGCATCCAGGGCCAAAAAACAAGTGGATGTAAAAAGGGCAACAATTCTTGGGCTTCTAATTGCTCTGGGCATCTATATTGGAATAAGCACATTAGTAATGGGGCTGTTAAATCACTCCGAGCTGGTCCAATCAGATAAACCACTCATTGATGCCATCACCACTGTTGCTGGACCGATCGGCGGAAAGCTGTTAGCAGCATTAGGCTTGATCAGTTTACTCGGTTCTACTATCGGGTGGGTAATGCTCAGTGCGGAAGTTCCATATCAAGCTGCAAAGCAGGGATTATTCCTTACTTCTTTCTTAAAGGAAAACAAGAATGGCATTCCCATTTTTTCAATGGTTGTAACAAATTTGATCGGCCAGCTATTTATTTTTTCTACTATTTCCAATTCGATTTCAGATGCCTTTAATTTTGTCATTACCATAGCGACATTGTCTTATCTGATACCATATTTCATTTCTTCGGTTTTCCAATTGAAGATGGTGGCCACAGGCGAAACATACGTAGGACAATTAAGAAACAGGGTAACGGATGGTATCATCGGCATTTTGTCCACTGTATATTCTACATGGGTCATCATCGCCGGAACAGCCGATTTAAAAACGTTCCTATTTGGAATGGGATTACTGGCGAGCGGAATCGTATTCTATGGTAAACTGCGAAAGAGCAAAAGCAGTGCTGTTCCTCAAAAATTATCAGCATAGCTATAAATGGCACCAGGGATTCCTGGTGCTTTTTTAATTCCAATCCTCTAAAACTCTCAATATCCTGCTTTATTCGCCATTATTTCTTGAAATGGCAAAATAAGTACCAGTGATAACGTTTTCACTAACTTTCTCGCCCAAATCCCCACTACTTCCCAGTTTACCCTTGAATCATTTAATCAGCATGTTACGATAGTAAACGTTGTGAAAAAACACGAACAAAACGCGAACAAAAGGGGCGAAATAATACATGCTAAAGAATAAAACAATTGCATTTCTCGGTGCGGGTTCCATGGCAGAAGCAATGATTTCCGGAATCGTGAAATCTGGTTTAATGCCTGCATCACATGTTATTGCGACAAATAAAAGCAATGTGGACAGATTAAATGATCTTAAAAATAAATATGGAATTAAAGGTATACAGAGAGACCAATTAAATATGAAAGAAGTCGACATCATTATTTTGGCCATGAAGCCTAAAGATATTGATGCAGCGCTTGATTCGTTGAAGGATGAAATCTCACCTAATCATGTCATTGTTTCAGTTCTTGCCGGAATTTCAACAGCAAGAATGGAAGAAGGACTTCCTGAAGGGCAGCAAGTGTTAAGAGTGATGCCAAACACATCAAGTATGCTGCAGGAATCTGCTACGGCTGTAGCGGGCGGCCGATATGTTTCAATGGACACTGTGCTTGAGATTAAACATCTTCTTTCTGCTATCGGTGAAGTGTATTTAATCGATGAAAAACAAATGGACATTTTCACTGGCATCGCAGGAAGTGGTCCGGCTTACTTCTATTATTTAATGGAGCATATTGAAAAGGTTGGACAGCAAGAAGGACTTGATAAAGAAACAGCCAGAAATATCGGTGCCCAAACCATTTTAGGTGCAGCAAGAATGATGCTCGAACAAAGTGATTCTCCAACGGAGCTAAGAAAAAAAGTCACTTCGCCAAATGGAACAACAGCAGCAGGATTGGAAGCTCTTAGAGAAAATGGCGGGGGTACAGCGATATCGGAAGCCGTTAAAAGCGCAGCGAGAAAATCAGAAGAAATAAGCGCCAAGTTTGAAAAACAACTGGTTGTCCAATAAACACAAGAAATAACAGGAGTGATTGTATTGACACAGGAAGGAAGCAGAATCGTCATCAAAATTGGTAGCAGCTCTTTAACGAGCGCTCACGGTGAAATCAGCAGGAGAAAACTTGAGCGTTTAGTGGAGCAGGTCGTTCAACTGAAAGATGAAGGGCATGAAGTGCTGCTTGTCAGTTCTGGTGCTGTAGCAGCCGGGTATCGAAAATTGGGATGTTTAGACCGTCCCGTTTCCCTGCCTGAAAAACAAGCTGCAGCTTCCATCGGGCAAGGGCTTCTAATAGAAGCTTATTCAGAATTATTGCTTTCACACGGATATGTAGGTTCGCAGATTCTGATAACGAGAAGCGACTTTACAGATGAAAATAGATATATGAATGCACGCAACACAATCAACGTATTGCTTGAAAGAGGCATCATTCCGATCGTCAATGAAAATGATACGGTAACTGTCGAACGCTTGAAGTTTGGTGATAACGATACACTTTCAGCAAAGGTAGCAGGTCTTGTGGATGCAGATATGCTGATGATTTTATCAGACATCGACGGGTTATATGATGCTGATCCAAGGAAGAATCCAAATGCAGAGCTGCTCACCCGTGTGGACCAAATAACACCAGAGATTGAAAATGCTGCAGGTGAACCCGGAAGTTCTGTAGGAACAGGTGGAATGAGATCGAAAATCGATGCTTTCAAAATTTCGATGGCATCTGGAATTGAAGCATTCCTCGGAAAAGCCAATGTAAGGGACATCCTGGTTGATGCCGTTCATGGAGAGGCAAAAGGGACTTATTTTAAAACTGATAAGAACCAAGTGAACTTAAATAAGAAAAAACAATGGATCGCATTCAATTCAGGTCCGGAAGGGGAACTTGTCATCGATAATGATACAAAGACCCTTATTACTGAAAAAAAGGAAAGTTTGCTCTCATCCGGTATTTACTCTATTAATGGACGATTCAAGAAGAACTCTGTTGTCCGGGTGCTGGATCTGAATAGGAATGAACTTGGATTGGGTGTAGTCAATTATTCATCCAAAGAGTTAAAACAAATCCTGGACAATTCCAATTCAAAAGAATTGAACAATATAGCAGTGGACATCGAACACCTAGTCTGCCATCTGGAGTTATCTATTCCAACAGGGGTCTAATATTAAAGGAGGATTTGATGGGTTTAAAAGAAAAAGATTTGAAAACGACAATCGAAATGCAAGGAATCAAAGCAAAGGAAGCTTCAAAAGAATTGAATGTAATCAGTACGGAGCAAAAAGATGAAGCTCTTTATATCATTGCAGAAGAACTCGAAAAAGAAGCATCCAGCATCTTGAAGGAAAATGAAGCAGATCTAAAAGCAGGCAAAGAAAAGGGCTTCGATCAAGCATTCATGGACCGGTTGAAATTAACTGAGGAAAGAATTGCAGATTTTGCCCAAGGATTGAGGGAAGTAGCTGCTCTTGAAGATCCAACCGATAAAGTAGTATCTCAATGGACAATGGAGAACGGTTTGGAAGTCTCAAAAGTAACAGTTCCACTTGGCGTTCTTGGAATGATCTATGAGGCGCGTCCAAATGTTACTGTGGATGCAACAGGATTGGCACTGAAATCAGGAAACGCAATCATTTTGAAGGGCGGTTCCTCAGCCATTCATTCCAACTCTGCTATTGTGAAAGTCATTCATCAAGCATTGGAGAAGACGGCGATTCCTAAAGATGCGGTGCAATTCATTGAATCTACCGATCGTAAAACAGCTCAAAAACTATTTACCATGAAAGAGTATGTGGATGTCCTCATTCCGCGCGGAGGAGGAGCTTTAATTAAAGCTGTTGTAGAAAATGCAACTGTGCCGGTATTAGAAACAGGAGTAGGGAATTGTCATCTGTACATCGATCGAGAGGCAGACCTGGATAAAGCCTTAAACATCATTGTCAATGCGAAGACAGACCGTCCTGCTGTTTGTAATGCGGCAGAAACACTTATCATTCATGAAGAATGGTTCAAAAAGCATTACATGGAATTAGACAAGATTTTCAAGCAGCATTCGATAAAAGTCCATGGAGATCCTACAGTGATGGGCTATTTTTCTGATGCATCACCGGCTGACGAAAACGACTGGACCGATGAATATCTTTCACTTGAAATAGCCATCAAAGTGGTAGAAAGTCAGAAAGAGGCTATTCAACATATTGAAAAATACGGAACAAAGCATTCTGAAGCCATTATTACAGAAAGCAATGAAGCGGCAGACTCCTTTATGAAAAGGGTGGATGCAGCTGCTGTTTACCATAATGCTTCGACAAGATTCACTGATGGGGGAGCACTTGGATTCGGAGCGGAAATTGGAATTTCAACTCAAAAACTCCATGCCCGTGGACCGATGGGATTGCCTGCCCTTACAACAGTGAAGTTTCAAATGAGAGGCAGCGGTCAAATTAGGAATTAAGAATAACGTAATGAAAAGGATAGCCTGAGCGCTATCCTTTTTTGTCGATATTTTTAGAAGAAAAACGAAAAGAAAGGACAAACTCCACTCATTTTTTGACAAATTTTTTGAGACGAGCATGATAAATTGTAAGAAGATTCAGTCTTTGTTAAAGGATTCGAAAAACTTTCAGGTTTTTGTGTTCCCGGCAATACGATTAGTCATATGCCTGTTCTCCCTGACATAATTTGTAGTGATTAGAGAGACAACTCGGCATATGAAATACATAAAGAAAGGTGGATGCCAGTGATCTAATATGGAAGCGCTATCTCAAATTCTATCTGTTACTTAACAAGGGGGAAAGAATATGTCGGATACAGTGAAAATAGGATTGATTCAGGCAAAACACGATGTTGATGGAAATGAATCAGTGGCTGTCCACAAAGAAAAGGCAATCGAAAAACATATCAAACTAGTTCGTGACGCAGCGGAAAAAGGGGCAAATATCATCTGTCTGCAGGAGATTTTCTATGGTCCTTATTTCTGTGCAGAACAAAATACGAAATGGTATGAATCCGCAGAAGAAATTCCTAATGGTCCAACGACAAAAAGGTTCCAGGAACTTGCTAAGGAGTTAGGCACGGTCATAGTCCTGCCTATATATGAAAGAGAAGGGATCGCTACATATTACAACACTGCTGCAGTCATTGATGCGGATGGTTCCTATTTAGGGAAATATCGAAAACAGCACATTCCTCATGTAGGAGTCGGGGATCAGGGGTGTGGATTCTGGGAGAAGTTTTATTTTAAACCTGGAAACCTTGGCTATCCGGTTTTTGATACTGCCTTTGCAAAAGTTGGGGTTTATATTTGCTATGACCGTCATTTCCCTGAAGGTGCGCGTATCCTTGGTTTGAAAGGAGCAGAGGTTGTCTTCAATCCTTCCGCGACTGTAGCAGGGCTGTCTGAATATCTGTGGAAGCTTGAGCAGCCGGCACATGCTGTTGCCAATGGTTATTTCCTTGGCGCCATCAACAGAGTGGGCTATGAAGGACCTTGGAACATGGGTGAGTTTTATGGGCAATCGTATTTAGTAGATCCTAGAGGAAACTTTGTGGCGATGGCTTCCCGCGACCAGGAAGAGGTCATTATAGGGGAAATGAATAAAAAATTGATACGCGAAGTAAGGGATACTTGGCAGTTCTACCGTGACAGGCGACCGGAAACATATGAAGATATGACAGCGTTATTACCATAAGCAATCAAGGGGGTGCATAGAAGGATAATTATGTTAACCCCCTTTTATCTTTTTAAAAGAGCCATTATTCACAGAGTTTAAAAAGAAGGAGGGAGAGCCATTGACCGCAGTAGAAACAAAGCGTATTTCGCTGAAGGATATTTCCTTGAATTTCGAGGAAGTGGAAAAAGGGCTGACTAATCGGGAAGCTTTGGAGGAATCCAGCAGATGCCTATACTGCTATGATGCCCCTTGCATTAAAGCGTGCCCAACCGGAATCGATATCCCCGGCTTCATTAAGAGAATTGCATCAGGCAACTTGTTTGGTTCTGCAAAGACCATCATGTCAAGCAACCCAGTAGGTGCTAGCTGTTCAAGAGTTTGTCCCACAGAGGAGCTGTGCGAAGGGGCTTGTGTGCTCAATCACTCTACGAAGCCGATTATGATCGGTAACCTGCAGCGCTATGCGACTGACTGGGCAATAGAAAATAATCGCCTGCTATTCAATAAGACAGTATCAAATGGGAAAAAGGCGGCCGTTGTCGGAAGCGGTCCTGCCGGCTTATCTGCCGCCAGGGAATTAGCACTCTGCGGCTATGACGTGACGATTTATGAAGCAGCTGCCCACGCTGGAGGACTGAATACGTATGGCATTGTGTCGTTCCGTCTTCCTCAGAGAATTTCATTTTGGGAAGTGAATCAAGTGAAGAGCCTCGGGGTTGAAATCAAAACCAACACTAAAGTGGGTGCTGATATTTCAGCCGCTGAACTTCTTTCCAAGTACGATGCAGTGGTTTTGGCTGCAGGGATGGCAAGTGTCCCAAATCTGGGGATTGAAGGGGAAGATTTAGAAGGAGTCTATGATGCTATTGAGTTTGTTAAAAATACAAAAACAAAGCCTCTCACAGATGAGTTCAAAGGGAAAAAAGTTGCTGTGATCGGGGCAGGGAATACGGCCATCGATGGTGCTACCTGCTCAGTAAGATTAGGCGCATCCAACGTAAAGATTTTATATAGGCGTACGATCGATGAGATGACAGCCTATGATTTTGAGTATGAATTTGCCAAGCAAGATGGCGTAGAATTCAGATGGCTGACTGCCCCGAAGAGGATCATCGGCAAGGATGGAAAGGTCAGCGGCATTGAATGTGTTCAAATGGAGCTGGGCCCTGAAGGGGAAGATGGCAGAAAAAGACCAGTTCCAATCGAAGGTTCAGAATTCATCCTTGAAGTGGATGCCGTCATAAAAGCAATTGGCCAGAAAAGACATAAAGGTTTGATTGAAGAGTTTGGTTTGGAGGAAGTTGGAGGGGTGGTTGTGGTGAATTCAGAAACCTATCAAACTTCAAACGAAAAGGTGTTTTCCTGCGGGGATATTATTTTTGGAAAAGGTTTCGGCGAAGCGATGGTTGTGACAGCGGCTCAGCAAGGCAAACTTGCAGCGCATGCCATCCATAGGGAGCTTTCGAAGAAAACAGCTTCAATATAGAAGGCTGTCTTCGTAAACTTTATTGTTAAAATCTTAATGCCGATTTTAACGTGAAATTACCTGTTTTGCGGGTTGAATTGGAGTATCCAGGCTCTTTTCGAGCTAAATTTTCTGCATAGATTGCATAAAATAGCCTGTTTTAATTCTTTAAGCAACAAACTTTGAGAAAAGAGCCATATAGAAAAAGAGAGGAGTGGATTGGATGGCAGATTTGAACATTGATTTGGCAGGAATAAAATCGCCAAATCCATTTTGGCTGGCCTCTGCTCCGCCTACAAACTCTGGATATCAAGTTCAGAGAGCGTTTGAAGCCGGATGGGGCGGGGTGGTTTGGAAAACATTGGGTGATCCGATCATCAATGTTTCTTCCCGATTTGCAGCGGTCAGCTTCAATGGGCAGCGGGTTGCCGGTTTTAATAATATCGAACTGATTACTGACAGACCTCTAGAGGTCAATTTGAAGGAAATTTATGAAACAAAGAAGCGATTTCCCAATCATGCCATTATAGCTTCCTTGATGGTCGAGCCTAAACAGGAGAAGTGGCATGAAATTGTAAAAAAAGTGGAGGCTGTGGGGGTAGACGGCCTTGAGTTGAATTTTGGATGTCCACACGGTATGGCGGAAAGAGGAATGGGTTCTGCCTCTGGGCAGGTACCTGAATTGGTGGAAAAACAAACATATTGGGCGAAGGAAGCGGCGAAGACCCCGGTAATCGTCAAATTGACGCCTAATATTACGGATATCACGGTGACAGCGGAAGCTGCTGTAAGAGGCGGAGCTGATGCCATCAGCATGATTAATACAATCAACAGCTTAGCCGGGGTGGACCTTGATACGTGGAACACGATCCCACATGTCGGAGGTAAAGGGGCTCATGGAGGGTACTGCGGTCCGGCAGTCAAACCGATTGCATTGAATATGGTGGCGGAATGCGCCAGAAATCCACGGATCAATGTCCCGATATCGGGAATCGGGGGCATTTCCAATTGGAAGGATGCCGTGGAGTTCATGCTCATGGGAGCAACGGGGGTTCAAATATGTACGGCAGCCATGCACCACGGCTTCCGCATTGTGGAGGATATGATAGAAGGCTTGAATAATTACCTGGATGAAAAAGGCATTCCGGATTTGTCCGGCATTATAGGGAAATCGGTCTCCAAGTATTCAGACTGGGGCAATCTGGATCTGAATTATCAAGTTGTAGCCCGTATCAATACGGAGACGTGCATCAACTGCAATAAATGCCATATTGCCTGCGAAGACACTTCACATCAATGCATCGATATGCTCAAGGATGGGGATGGCAATGCTTATTTAAAAGTAAGGGAAGAAGATTGTGTAGGGTGCAACCTATGTTCCATTGTCTGTCCTGTTGATGGAGCAATCGATATGGTAGAAGTGCCGAGCGGGCATGCGCCAATGACTTGGAACCAGCGGCAGTCTGCTCTAGGGGTTTTGGAAAAGCCGAAAGCGGATGTAGCAAAATAAGATCGGAGGAATCGAAGGAATGAAAAAGTTGATAAAGAATGGAACAATTGTCACAGCTGCAGATGTATACGAAGCAGAGATCCTGATTGAAGATGGGGTCATTTCTGCCATCGGCCACGATCTTTCAGCCCAGAATGCAGAAGTTATCGATGTGAAAGGCTGCTATATCTTCCCTGGAGGCATTGACCCCCATACGCATTTGGATATGCCGTTTGGAGGCACAGTTACAAAGGATGATTTTGAAACAGGGACGATGGGTGCTGCTTTTGGAGGGACCACAACCATTATTGATTTCTGCCTGACCACAAAAGGTGAGCCGTTAAAAAAGGCCCTTTCGGAATGGCATGAGAAAGCAAAAGGAAAAGCTGTCATCGATTATGGCTTCCATTTAATGATCGGTGAAATAAATGAAGAAGTCCTGAACGAGCTGCCTGACGTAGTCGAGAATGAAGGGGTCACCTCATTAAAAGTATTCATGGCTTATAAAAATGTATTCCAGGCTGATGATGCAACACTTTATAGAACAATGATGGCTGCAAAGCAGCATGGTGCCCTCGTGATGGTCCATGCCGAAAATGGGGATGTCATTGATTATCTAACCACCAAAGCACTTGAAGAAGGAAACACAGATCCTATCTATCATGCCCTGACCCGACCCCCTGAAGTTGAAGGAGAAGCCACAGGACGGGCAGCAAGGCTTGCGGGTCTGACAGATTCACAGTTGTATGTTGTCCATGTATCCTGTGCGGATGCTGCTGAGAGAATTGCAGAAGCAAGACGCAAAGGAATTGATGTCTGGGGAGAAACATGCCCTCAATATTTGGTGCTGGATCAATCATACCTGGAAAAACCTGATTTTGAAGGTGCAAAGTATGTCTGGTCTCCGCCTCTTAGGGAGAAGTGGAATCAGGAAGAGCTTTGGACTGCACTGAGAAACGGGAATCTGCAAACCATTGGTTCAGACCAATGTTCATTTGATTTTCATGGACAAAAAGATCTTGGAAAGGGGGATTTCACGAAAATACCAAATGGAGGTCCAATCATTGAAGACAGAATGACGATTCTTTTCTCTGAAGGGGTGAAAAAAGGAAGGATTTCATTAAATCAATTCGTCGATTTAACATCGACGAGAGCTGCTAAGCTATTTGGCTTATTTCCTCAAAAAGGAACGATTGCAGTGGGTTCGGATGCTGATATTGTCCTTTATGACCCAAATGTGGAGAGGACTCTATCTGCAGAGACGCATCATTTAGCAGTGGACTACAGCGCTTTTGAAGGCATGAAAGTGACTGGGGAAGCGGTGTCTGTCCTCTCGAGAGGGGAATTTGTTGTAAAAGACAAACAGTTTGTCGGAAAGCCGGGTACAGGCCGATTCATAAAAAGAGCGAAGTATGGCCAACTGACTTCAACAAAAGATGCAGCAAAACAAACCTCCAATTAATCAGATATCATTCTTCGTTTCATGACAAACAGCTCCTTGGATGGCCTGGCAATGGCATAAAGTGTTCGGTTAATGGCTTGGAAGTGGAAATTGAAACCGAATAAGGGAGTGTTCATGATGAAAAAAAATCATTTAAAATCCCCTGATTTATTTCCGATTGGGGAGTCCGGTAGAAAAATCACACCTTTAGGCTACTCATTCATGTGGGTAGGGATGGTGGTCGTATTAGCTACTTTTGCCATTGGAGGGGCTGGCGTCATGTCGCTGCCGCTTCCGATGGTGCTTCTTGCCACTCTAATTGGTTCTATTGCCATTGGAATATTCACTTCCCTCACGGCGGATATTGGGATTGAACATGGCCTTTCATTCCCCGTTTACATGAGGGCGCCATTTGGAACGATCGGGACGCATATTCCATCGGTTGCAAGGGGAGTAGCGGCGTCAATGTGGTTTGGCATCAATACTTATTTCGGATCCACAGCAATGAATGGAATTTTGAATATTTTATTCGGGTTCGATAATTGGTTTGTTTGCTTCCTTATTTTTGCGGTATTCCAATTGGTCAACACCGCGTTGGGAATTAAAGCGGTGGAACGTTTTGCCGATCTTGCAGCACCGATTATCATTTTAATATCCATTTGGATGTACAGTTCCTTATCAGATGAGGCAGCTTCACAAGGAAGGGAAATTTGGTCATGGGTCGAGAATCCCGTGACAGGAGCTGCAGCTTTCTCTGCATTTCTAGTAGTCATTTTCAGCAATATGGGCTTCTGGGCAACGATTGGTGCAGATATTCCATCTATATCAAGGTTCATGAAGGCGCCTAAAAACGAAAAAAATTGGTTCAAGCGGAACAAAAGCTCATTAATTGGTAATCTGGTTGCTCTGCCTTTGACTCAAGCATTCATGGTGGTCATTGGAGGCGTGTCTTATATTGCGGTCCTTAATTATGATCCTGTAGTGGCATTGCAGAAAGCAGCTTCCGGATTATTCCTTGGCGTTTTGCTGCTGATGGTGGTCCTCGCTCAATGGTCTACGAATATTGCAGCTAATATTGTACCTGCTGCTACGATCTTCTCCAATGTGGGAGGACCAAAGTTTCCATTCTGGGCAGGGGTCATTACAGCCGGAATCGTAGGGATAGTTGTTCAACCGTGGGAGCTATTCGATGTCATCATTCCAGTCTTATTATTTGTTGGCGGAATCCTTTCAGCCATCATCGGGATTTTGGTAGCCGATTATTATCTCTTAAGAAAACGCCGTGTCAACGTACCTGACCTTTATGAATATCATGGGCAATACCGCTATATGGGCGGTGTCAATCTGGCAGGATTCATTTCCTGGATCATCGGCGGGGCTGCCTCCTATTTTGTGCCGAATTATTCCTTCCTCGTCGGTTTTGTCGTGGGTGCTGCATTCTATTATGTGTTATGCAAGTACTGGTGGTTCAAAAAATACGAACAAGCAGAAATCATCGATCCGAGCGATGAAAAGTATTTGGGAATTTCCGTTGGACGGGATTGGATCATTGAGGGGGATGAATTCGAAACCGTCTTGGAAGAAGTGCCTGGAAGTCCTTCTATCACAATGGAATAGGAAGGAGAGAATTTTTTGTCAGAGTACAAGGAATATATAGAAGAAAGAAATCTAATGGATCTTCTGCTGGAGCAAGGATATCTGCTGAAAAGTGTACAAGAGAATTTAAGCGGGGCATTTGTGGAATTTGCAAAGGAAGAGGCTCATAAAGATTTTAAAAAAATACATGTGAAGACTGCAAATGGGAGGAAGTACTTCTCTAATTTGATTTGCCAGGGGCATGTATTCAAAGAAGGGGCAAAATAAAGCCATCAAGTCTTATAGAAAGACGGCTAAAGGGACGAATATGCCGTCTTTTTCCTATTAATATTTTAAATTTCAAAATGGGAGTGAAAACGATGACAGTCAAAAACGAAACAATGGAACTGAAAAACTATGTAAACGGAAAATGGGTTGATTCCAGTGCCTTGGAATGCCTGGATGTCATTAATCCTGCTACAGGTGAAACCATTGCAAAGGTTCCGGTCTCCACTAAGGATGATGTAGATCAAGCCGTTCAGGCGGCTAAAAATGCATTTCAATCGTGGAGAAATGTCCCTGTTCCCAAAAGGGCAAGAATTCTATTTAAATACCATACTCTTTTAACCGATCATCACGAAGAGCTTGCCAGGTTGATTGTCCAGGAGAATGGTAAAGCATATAAAGAAGCTTATGGAGAAGTGCAGCGGGGCATCGAATGTGTCGAATTTGCCTCAGGGGCGCCAAGTCTCATGATGGGAGAAACGTTGTCTGGCATTGCTGAAGATATCGATTCAGAAATGTTTAGATATCCTCTCGGAGTAGTTGGGGGCATCACCCCGTTTAATTTTCCAATGATGGTTCCTTTATGGATGTTCCCATTAGCAGTTGCGTGCGGCAATACATTCGTTCTCAAACCATCTGAAAGAACACCGATATTAGCCAATAAATTAGTTGAATTATTTACTCTGGCAGGTGCGCCGCATGGTGTCTTGAATGTCGTCCACGGTGCCCATGATGTCGTCAATGGATTGATCGAACATCCGGATGTCGCTGCCATCTCTTTTGTAGGGTCGCAGCCTGTCGCCAAATATGTTTATGAAAAATCCGCTTCAAAAGGAAAACGTGTGCAGGCGTTGTCCGGTGCTAAAAACCATCACATTGTCATGCCAGATGCAGATACGGAAAAAGCTGTCGCCAATATTATCAGCTCAACTTTTGGCAGCGCAGGACAGCGCTGCATGGCTTGCAGTGCAGTGGTTGTCGTTGGAGAGAATAATAAATTTGTAGAGGCACTGAAGAAAAAAGCAGATGAACTTGTGATGGGGAGCGGCATGGAGGAAGATGTGCTGTTGACGCCGGTCATCCGCAAAGAACATAGGGAAAAGGTTTTGGGATACATTGAAAAAGGGTTAGAGGAAGGAGCGGTCCTCCTGCGAGATGGAAGAAAAGAGACGGAGGAAATGGAAAAAGGGAATTTCCTTGGCGCGACCATCTTCGATCATGTTTCCCCTGATATGACAATCGCCAAAGAGGAGCTTTTTGCCCCTGTACTCAGTCTTCTTAGAACATCTGACCTGGATGGGGGGCTGCAGTTCATCCGTCAATCAAGATTTGGCAACGGAGCAACCATCTATACAAAGGATGCATCTGCTGTCAGGAAGTTCCGCGAAGAAGCAGATGCCGGAATGCTTGGAATCAATGTAGGGGTTCCGGCCACGATGGCCTTCTTCCCATTTTCGGGTTGGAAAGATTCTTTTTATGGGGATTTGCATGTCAATGGAAAGGATGGAGTAAACTTTTATACTAAGAAAAAAATGATTACATCCCGTTTTGATTATTGATGACACTTGTCTACTAAAGGGGGAAACAATATGGTTCAAGCAGGAAAGTCGCAGGATACATTCCTTCATCAGGATGAAAAATATGTTTGGCACTCCATGAAGCCTTATAATCCTGATGGAACGATGGTGGTTGCCAAGGCAGAAGGCGCCTGGGTGACAGACACAGAGGGGAACAGATATTTAGATGCAATGGCAGGGCTTTGGTGTGTGAATGTAGGCTATGGAAGAAAGGAATTGGCAGAAGCGGCATATGAACAGTTAAAAGAAATGGCCTATTTTCCGCTGACTCAAAGCCATGTGCCTGCCATAAAGCTGGCAGAAAAGTTAAATGAGCTGCTTGAAGATGATTACGTCATTTTCTTCTCTAACAGTGGATCGGAAGCTAACGAAACTGCCTTTAAAATCGCCCGTCAATATCATCAGCAAAATGGGGAGCACAACAGATATAAGATAGTATCGAGGTATAGAGCCTACCACGGGAATACTATGGGTTCCCTTGCTGCCACTGGGCAGGCACAGCGCAAATATAAGTATGAACCGCTTGCTCCCGGCTTTGTTCACTGTGCACCTCCTGATGCTTATCGCGATAATGACGACGGAACTGAATTGAAAGCTGTCAAGGCAATCGATGATGTAATGACGTGGGAATTGAGTGAAACCATCGCAGCCCTGATCATGGAGCCGATCATCACCGGAGGCGGAATTCTTGTTCCACCGGAAGGGTATATGAAGGGTGCTAAAGAAGTTTGTGAAAAACACGGAGCTTTATTGATTGTAGACGAGGTCATATGCGGTTTTGGCCGGACAGGAGAGGCTTTTGGGTTTATGAACTATGGGGTGAAGCCGGATATCATAACCATGGCAAAAGGGATCACAAGTGCCTACCTTCCGCTATCTGCTACAGCTGTGAAACGGGAGATATACGAATCCTTCAAGGGGACAGATGAGTATGATTACTTAAGGCATGTGAACACTTTTGGCGGAAATCCGGCAGCATGTGCTTTGGCTCTAAAGAATATTGAGATCATGGAAAAAGAAAAGTTATTCGAGCGCTCCAAAAATTTGGGAGCAAAACTCATGAATGACCTGAAGACCGCTTTGAAGGACCATCCATTAGTCGGGGATATCAGGGGGAAAGGGCTCCTGGTTGGGATTGAGCTTGTAAAAGACAAATCGACAAAAGCACCTGCAGATGTCTCCATATTGAATGAAATCATTGCTTTCTGTAAAAAAAATAAATTGATCATCGGTAAAAATGGAGCGACGGTGGCGGGGTATAATAACGTTTTAACACTATCCCCCCCACTGAATATAGAAGAAAAAGATCTTTCGTTCATTGTGGAAACATTAAAGACAGCTTTTTATCAAAAATAAAAAAAGAAGCAGAGGTTAAAGATTTACTTGCCTCTGCTTTTTTACATACAATAATTTTTAAAGAAAGTAAAATCATCCATAACTTTTTCCCTGTTTCAATCGTTTAGTAATTAGAGGTAAAAAGGAGTGATCACTTTGAATACCCATTTTAAAAAATACTCATCGGCCGGTGAGGGAAAATTTGATTTCGACGCCCTGATTCCATACCAGTCAAAATTAAAAAGCTATTGTCAAATGCTGACGGGCAATCAATGGGATGGAGAAGATCTGGCACACGATACATTGTTGAAAATCTACAGCAAATACCATGAGCACATTTCAGCAAAACAACTATCCTTTAATTTAATGAAAGTTGTTGCCAAGAACCATTGGCTCGATAAGGTCAAATCTGTTTCATCCCGCTTCACCGCTTTAGAAGAATCCAAGGATGCCTCTTATAATCCCATTGAATCATTGCCGGAGATTTTAACCATGCTAGCCATTATTACTGCCAATTTTACAGAAAAGCAGGCAGCAGCATTTTTCTTAAGAGAAGTTTTTCAATACAGCATGGATGAAATCGGTGAAATACTGTCCACGTCGCAAGGAGCCGTTAAATCCTCTTTGTTCAGGATAAGACAGAAGCTCAGCAGCATCGATTTCAATCATTCAATAGAATCGGGAAATGTGTTTTATCAAACCATAGCAGCAGCCATCATGGAGCAACGGCCGGAAATACTCATTGAATATGTCATCAGATCGAATAAGGAGAGAGGCAGGGGCATTGAAATGCCTCATATGTATTTAATGTCCGCCCATACGCCTCGGATGATGGCTGCTTAAAAAGGAGATTATTTTATGAATACCATTCCGTATGTAATCGAACAAACCAAGACCGGGGAGAGGTCATACGATATTTATTCAAGGCTCTTAAAGGACCGAATCATCATGATTGGAGATGAAATCAATGATTCCCTGGCCAGCAGTGTTGTTTCACAGTTGTTATTTTTAGCAGCAGATGATCCTGATAAGGACATCTCGATTTATATCAATAGTCCCGGAGGATCAACGTCTGCTGGGTTTGCCATTTTTGACACAATGCACTATATCAAGCCGGATGTGCGCACCATCTGCATCGGCATGGCTGCTTCCTTTGGGGCAATGCTGCTGTTGGCAGGCACAAAAGGAAAAAGGTTTGCATTGCCAAACAGCGAAATCATGATTCATCAGCCTCTGGGAGGGGCAAAGGGTCAAGCAACGGATATTGAAATCTCTGCAAAAAGAATCATTAAATTAAAATCGCACACCAATAAAATAATAGCAGACCGAACAGGACAGCCGATTGAAAAAGTAGCTTATGATACTGACCGCGATTACTTTATGTCGGCAAAGGAAGCTCTGGAATATGGGATCATTGATGAAATAATAGTGAATTAGAAAAACCCAGCCCGGTTCATTTAGCCGGGCTGGGTTTTTTATTCCGCCTTAGCAGGTTCTGTTTTTTGCTCCATTTCACTGCCGGCATGTGAAGGAGAAAACTCAATCATTTCCTCGCTGTCAACCTTGCTGTTCATTTTTGCGTTATTATTGATTTGAGCATTTCTATTTCCTTTTTTCGTCTTGCCCATCCAATTTCACCTGCCTTCAATTCTTTCCACATTATTATGAAGATATTTGCAAAAAATATACGGAACGATGCGGTTATACGCTCTAAAAGAAATGAAAGGAATCAATGGCATTCATTGGGCAGATTATGAAACCGCAAGATTCCACTTGTAATTATGCCGGGATATGATTAAAATCAATGAATGCAGGACACCTTGCATGGTAACTTTAGAAAATGGGTATGTAGACAGAGAATAATTGCAGCGAATCATAATATGAAGCAGGTGTTTAAATATGGAATCCAGATCTAGATTTGATCAAAGACGTAAAAATAAAGGTAGACGAAAAAAGAAACGATATAAAATTTTGACGGTATTGCTTATAATCATCATTGCGCTAATAGGATATTCTGCCTTTCAATACTATCAGGGGCTGCAGATGTCTAAAGGAGATCCTTCCGCGCTTAAAACGGATTATAAATTCAACGGAAAAAAAGATAAGAATGGCAAAATCAACGTCCTTCTCTTAGGGGTGGATACCCGCGGTGAAGAAAAATCCAGGTCGGACACGATGATGGTTGCCCAATATGACCCTAAAACAGAACAAACCAAGATTGTTTCCCTAATGAGGGATATGTATGTAGAGATACCGGGGTACCAAAACTACAAGCTCAATACTGCCTTTTTCCTCGGGGGACCGGAATTATTAAGACAAACCATCAAGAAGAATTTCGATCTCGACATTCAATATTATGCCATTGTCGATTTCAAGGGATTTGAAAAGTCCATCGATACACTCGCACCAGACGGAATCGAAATAAATGTAGAAAAGCCTATGTCTGAAAAAATCGGTGTTTCCCTGCAGCCTGGACTACAAAAGCTGCACGGAAAAGAATTATTGGGATATGCCCGCTTCAGACATGATGCGGAAGGTGATTTCGGACGTGTAGCGAGACAGCAAAAGGTGCTTGAAGCTGTAAAAGACAAAGCATTAAGTTTAGGCGGAGTCACCAAGCTTCCAAAAATCCTTGGAGCAGTGCAGCCTTATTATGATACGAATATGAGCAAATTAAATGAATTGGCACTTTTAAAGGATGTCCTTTTTAATAACGATAAGAAAATCAAAACATTAAGGGTGCCGGTAGACGGATCCTACTCAGATGGATATTACAGCCATGCAGGGGCCGTACTCGAAGTTGACTTCGAGAAAAATAAAGAAGCAATCGACGAATTCCTAAACGGCTCGGGATCAACCGGCCAATCAGGGGATTCAGGTCAATAGAAGTTAAGAAAAAGACGCCAAGGAGGCGTCTTTTTCTTATATCAATGGTTTTTCTGTTAAGGAAGGGGGGAATAATGCAATTATCGGAGAAAGGGGAAAACAGATGAACAAAATGAATACAACCGAAAAACAAAAGGATAAAGCAAGACCATGGATACGTAAATTTGCCAGACTCGGCTATTTTGCCAAAGGGTTTGTGTATATTTTAATTGGGATATTAACCATGATGGCCGCCATCGGTGTAGGCGGAAATAAAAAAGGGGCAGAAGGGGCTTTTGCTTCGGTCGCAAAAGAGCCTTATGGTGAAGTGCTGCTATGGATCATTTCTGTCGGATTGGTATGCTACGTTGGATGGAGGTTGATCCAGGTGTTCATCGATCCGGAAGATCGCGGGTTCGGGGTAAAAGGACTTGGCGCGAAAATCGGCTACTTTATCAGTGGCGCTTTATATGTAGGATTAACCTATAAAGCCATAAAAATCGCTATGCATGCAGGCTCAAGCAGCTCTGATTCGAAAAAAACAGTCATGGCTAAGCTGATTCAGCATGATTGGGGACAGTGGCTGATTGGATTGCTTGGAGCGGGAATCGCCATATATGGTTTATACCAATTTTACTTTGCTTATAAAGAAAAGTTTGCCGAGAGGTTCAAAAAATATGAAATGAGTGCCAAGGAACTTAAACTTGGTTTGAAAACCGGAAAGCTTGGACTTTCATCAAGAGGCATCGTATTTTGTATGATCGGCTATTTTTTGATTCAAACAGCCCTCACTGCAAAGCCGGATGAAGCAACCGATTTTGACGGCGCCCTACTGAAGATTTCTCAGCAGCCATTTGGGCAATGGCTCCTCGGCTTATTGGCCATAGGACTGCTGCTATACGGAGTGTTTCAAATCGTTAAAGGGAAAAATCGTCATATGAGGGTTTTATAAGTTTTTTGAAACCTTTTTCCGATTTTGCCGTAAATAGTAGAGAAGCAGCTAAACATTGGATTGCAGAAATTTACAAAATTCATACAAATCTTTTTAAATCCATGTTTGGATATGGTAACATTTTATATAAGATAGACGAATCACTGACATGAGGAGTGAAAGGTATGGCGATATCATTACAAAAAGGACAAAAAATCGATTTAACTAAAGGTAGAGCTGGATTATCTAAAATTTTGATTGGTTTAGGCTGGGATCCAGTAAAGAAAAGCGGCTCAGGTTTTCTTGGAGGGCTTTTCGGCGGAGGCGGCGGCAGCAATATTGACTGTGACGCATCAGTGCTGCTAATAGGGGAGAATGACAAACTTGAAGATGTCGTTTACTTCGGCAAGAAATTGAGCACCTGCCAAAGTGTCCGCCACTCCGGTGACAATATCACTGGTGAAGGGGACGGGGATGATGAACAAATCTTCGTAGATTTGAATAAGGTTCCTGCCCATATACATAAGCTTGTATTTGTGGTGAATATTTATCAATGCGTTCAGCGCAAACAGGATTTCGGCATGATTCAGAACGCATTTATCCGCGTTGTTGACAGCTCCAGCAATACAGAGCTTGCAAATTATAATTTAACGGATAACTACGCCGGACTGACAGCCCTTTTCCCAGGGGAAATATACCGCAGCGGCAGTGAATGGAAATTCTCCGCTGTCGGCCAGGGTACAAAAGATACCGGAATTGATAAAATTGCGGCTAAATATGGAAGATAAAATATAAAACCAAATCATATAATAGGAGTGGTTTAATCATGGCAATTAATCTATCTAAAGGGCAAAAGGTTGATTTGACAAAAACAAATCCGGGATTGACAAACATTGTGGTCGGACTTGGATGGGATACGAACAGATACGACGGAGGACACGATTTCGATTTGGATTCTTCCGTATTCCTTTTGAATGCACAAGGTAAATGTGCAGCTGAATCTGATTTTATTTTCTACAATAATCCTACTGGTGCGAATGGTTCAGTTAACCACGAAGGGGATAACCGTACTGGAGAAGGCGCAGGAGACGACGAAACAGTCAAAGTGAATCTCGCTTCAGTTCCTGGATCTATTGAACGCATCGTATTCGCAATTACCATTCATGATGCAGAGCAGCGCGGCCAAAACTTCGGCCAGGTGGCGAATTCCTACGCGAGGATCGTCAATGAAGCAAATGGAGAAGAGCTGATCCGCTACGACCTTGGGGAAGATTTCTCCATTGAGACAGCACTTGTCGTAGGTGAATTATACCGCCATAATGGCGAATGGAAATTCAATGCCATTGGAAGTGGATACCAGGGCGGGCTTGCTTCACTTGTAAAAGACTTCGGATTAGACGTGTAAGAAAACGAATAAGATTCAATTTTAGGAGTGTGTTTGTATGTCTTCCATTTCATTATCAAAAGGACAGCGTATTGATCTTACTAAAACAAATCCCGGATTGACAAAAGTCATCATCGGCTTAGGATGGGATACAAATAAGTATTCCGGCGGCCAAGATTTTGACTTGGATGCATGTGCATTCATGTGCAACGCGGATAATAAAGTAGAGAATGACAACGAATTCATTTTCTATAACAATCTTAAAAGCCCCAACGGAGCAGTAGAACATACAGGGGATAACCGGACTGGAGAAGGAGAAGGCGACGACGAAAGAATGAACGTCGACTTCAGCCTTCTTCCTTCCTATGTCGAAAAGGTCGGCATCACAGTGACAATCCACGATGCTGAAGCGAGGGCACAGAACTTCGGGCAAGTATCCAATGCATTTGTCAGGGTTATCGATGCTTCTAATAACCGTGAAATTCTGCGCTATGACTTAGGCGAGGACTTTTCCATTGAAACGGCAGTCGTTGTTTGTGAGCTTTACAAGCATGCTGGCGAATGGAAATTCAACGCCATCGGCAGCGGATTCCAAGGCGGCCTAGCTGCTCTTTGCCGCAACTATGGATTGGATGTCTGAAAAACTGATTAAACCTGGTTAAGCGATTGGATTACACCAAATTGCATAAAGGAGACCATGGATGACTGAATTCTTCAACGAGCTCTTTCATAGCTACTCTTCCTTCTTTTCAATTGAAATGTTCGAAAAAGTAGTGACCGATCCTGCCAGCTGGGGGATCATTGGAAGCCTGGTCATTTTGGAGGGGCTTTTATCAGCAGATAATGCTCTAGTCTTAGCCGTACTGGTGAAGCACCTTCCGCAAAGACAGCAAAAGAAAGCTCTATTTTATGGAATTATCGGTGCCTATATTTTTCGTTTCCTTGCAATCGGACTGGGTGTATTTTTGATTGAAATTACATGGATAAAAGTTCTTGGCGGATTATATCTTCTTTATCTTGCCTATTCCCACTTTCGCAAAAAAGAAGAAGATAAGGAAATTGAGCCGAAACAGATGGGCTTTTGGCGGACCGTATTGACGGTAGAGCTGATGGACATCGCCTTTAGTATTGACAGCGTGATCGCTGCTTTTGGGGTATCGGATCAAATATGGGTCCTCCTTCTGGGAGGGATGCTCGGTGTATTGATGATGCGTGGGGTAGCACAGCTTTTCCTGGCATTGATTGAGCGAATCCCAGAGTTTGAAGCTACCGCATTCATTCTCATTGCTGTCATTGGGGTTAAAATGATAGCTGCATCATTCGGATTTCATGTGGAAGAAATTATTTTCTTCAGCATCCTTATCGCAATCTTCGCCGGAACCTTCTTTATTCATGTATTGAAGAAAAGAGCAAAAGAATCAGAAGCAGGTAAATAAGGCAAGTGACGGGAGAGGAAGATGCAGCTCTATCTTTCTCTCTTTCTTTAATTCTTGCCAGAAAGTATATTACGAGAAGGAGGATCTTCCTTGCAGCATTTTTCCTATCTCTCTGATGAGGAGAGAGTCCAACTATTCTATAAAGAACCTCAACCTTTTTCCAAAGATTCTCCAAAGGAGCTGCTGGCATACAGCCTTGGTGCTGCCCTTTATATGCCGGGTACAAGGGACAGCATTGCAAATGATATTCTTTCTGGCAAGTATTTAAAGGGGAGGCATGAAGGCCTTTCGACCATTGTCATCTGCCTGGAAGATTCCATAAGTGATAGTGAAATAGATTCTGCTGAATGGAATTTGGTCCATCAGATACAAGAATTAACGCAATCCGTTGAAAGAGGAAGCTTCAGACAATCTGAGATCCCACTTCTTTTTATAAGAGTCAGAACATTCAAACAAGTTGTGGTTTTATTGGAGCGTCTTGGAGATATGGCGAGAAATTTGCTTTGCGGATTTGTGTTTCCTAAATTCACGCCTGAAAATGGACGGCTGTTTTTAGAAACGCTGGAAGAAATGAACAATCAATATCAATTGAATCTTTATGCCATGCCTATATTGGAATCCCCTGAAATCATTTTCAAAGAGAAGCGAATGGAAACATTGTTGGAAATCAAATCCATTTTGGACTCTTATACTAATATTCTAAATGTAAGGATCGGTGCCACAGATTTCTCGGGTCTTTTTGGCATCAGGAGGAATAAGGATACTACCATCTATGATATTGCTGTCATTCGGGATTGTATTTCTGATATCATCAATATTTTTGGACGATCATCCAGCCAGTATGTTATCTCGGGGCCGGTATGGGAGTACTTCCAAGGAGGGGAGCGGATTTTAAAGCCGCAGATTCGCCAGACTCCATTCGAAGCCTCCTATGGCAGGACTGGATTTAATATGAGGGCAGAAATGATCGAACGATTTGAAGATGGCTTAATCCATGAAGTGCTGTTGGACAAGGCGAATGGGCTCGTTGGAAAAACCATCATTCACCCTTCTCACATCAAAGTGGTTCAAGCCATGAATGTCGTGACATTGGAGGAATATCTGGACGCCATGGCAATCCTGAACCAGGAGGAAAACGTAAACGGCGTCATTAAGAGCCATTATTCAAACAAAATGAACGAGATAAAACCACATTACAACTGGGCGCAGGTTGTGCTGCGCAAATCACATATTTTCGGGGTGCTGCAGGATGGACAAACATTCATTGATCTCCTTGGAGTCAAGAGAGAACAAAACGTGTACTTATAATATTATTGATGGCTTACAGATGAACATCACCATTACGGAAAATCCGTATGATTTAAATCCAGATTCCCTTTTCCAAATGGCCGCAAGAATCAATAAAAAAAGAGGATTTCTTTTTGTCAGTAAGGTATTGGGAAAGCATATTCCTGTACAGCCTGCGACAGCTCTGGCTGTTGGGGCACTCCTGGCTGATCGATATATTCACTTACATCATCAGAGGAATCATCCTCTTCGTAATGCATTGATTCAGTCAGTCAACAGTGGAATTGGGGATCCATCCCTTCTTCCTAAATTGAAGGAGACAAAGCTCGAACTTCCTGAACGCACCTTATTTATTGGCTTTGCGGAAACGGCAACCGCGTTGGGGCATTCTATGTTTAATTGTTTCCAAAATGCTGTGTATTTCCATACTACTCGCGAGGAAATCTCGTATATGGATTCTGTTATTAATTTTGAAGAGGAGCACTCACACGCCACTTCCCATCGATGCTATATCAAACCTTCTATTGTGGAGAATAACCATCCGGTAGTATTAGTGGATGACGAAATGACAACAGGGAAGACTGCTTTGAATATCATTGAATCCATTCATGAACTTCATCCAAGGAAGCATTATACGGTCGTTTCTATCCTTGATTGGAGGTCACGGGCACAAAAAGAAAAATTCCGTGAAATGGAAAAAAAGTTAGGTATTGAAATCACGGAAGTGTCATTGCTTTCAGGTGAAATCGTCCCCGAAGGCTACCCAGTCCATAAAAATGAAGAAGTGGAGATGTATAATGAAGGCAGGGGAACCGTTCAATATCATGCCATCCCGAGTCCTTCTCTTCACAATATAAATATCAATGAAGGAATTCCATTTTTATCACAGTCAGGACGGTTCGGAATTACTTCGGACGAGACAAGCGCTTTGGAAAATTATCTATCTGAAATCGGTGATTTTTTGAAAGGTAGACGTAAAGGAACAAGAACCTTATGCATGGGGACCGGGGAGTTTATGTATATTCCAATGGGTGCGGCAGCTGAAATGGGAAAAGGAGTTTTCTTTCAATCTACCACAAGAAGCCCGATCTATCCTCACAAGACTGAATTATATGGTGCGAAGAGCCGCTATACATTTGATTCCATCGAAACCCCTGGGGTAGTGAATTATTTTTATAATGTTGAAAAGGGACAGTATGATGAAGTTTTCCTTTTCATAGAACGTGGAATGCAGCCCCAGGCATTGGAGTCCTGGCTGAAGCATGCCCGAAACCTGTTCTCCTTTGTACATATCGTTCCATTCAGCAAATAAATACTATTTTTAAAGAGAAGGTGTTCGCCATGTCGCTGACAGAAAATAAAATTGGCAGCTATTCAGAAAAAGATGTCATTTTTCTATTGAAGGATCTTAAACAGGCCAATCTTGAAGGCAGGACAGAAGAAAGGGAGGCTGTTATTCAGAGCGGCATCCATTATTCTGAATCACTGCCAAAAGAGAAGCTTCCTTCTCAGTCTTATTTATCCCTTTTTCATGAATCTCTTGCAGCATCGAAAAGGGAAGCAGCGAGACTGGTATCGATCCTCAGTGAAAGAATTCTGAATCAAAGGGGCAAGAATATCGTCCTTGTATCCCTTGCGAGAGCAGGTACACCTGTTGGAATCCTTATAAAAAGGTATATAGCAATCAAATACGGCATTGAACTCCCGCATTATAGTGTTTCTATCATTAGGGGGAGAGGAATCGATGCTAATGCCATTAAATACATATGTTCAATGCATCCTTTAAGCGACATTCAGTTTATTGACGGATGGACAGGAAAAGGTGCTATCCAACGTGAACTGACTCGATCTGTAGATAGTTTGAATGATGAGTGCAATTTGGGATTGAAGGATTCTTTGGCAGTTCTTTGCGATCCGGGAGATTGTGCAGCATTGTATGGAACAAAAAAAGATTTTTTCCTGCCAAGTTCTTGCTTGAATGCAACTGTATCTGGCCTGATCAGTAGAACCGTTCTTAATCAACAGTACATCTCCTCAGATGATTTTCATGGAGCCAAATATTATCGTGAATGGATGGAACATGATCTTTCAATTTATTTTATTGATGAAATATCCAGCCAGTTTCCTGAAATTATTCATTCGCACCCAAGGAATGAAATAGGTCTCAGCAAAGAACTGGATGAACCAGGATGGAAGGGCATCCAGGATGTTTTGAAAATCCAAAAGGAATTTAAAATAGATGATACGAATCTTATTAAACCTGGAATTGGTGAAACAACAAGGGTGCTGCTTCGCAGGATGCCATGGAAAATATTAATTGGTGAGAGAGGGAATGAATCCCTGAACCATATTTTGATGCTGGCAGAAGAAAGGAAAGTTCCTGTGGAATATTATGAGGGAATGTCTTATGCATGCTGCGGGATCATTCAATCCGTAAAAGGTGTCTAATACCAGGGTGAATTCAGATGCGAACCTCTCGAAGATTTGTTAAGATAAGGATATAGGAATATGGTCACTCCCTGTGTACTTTTCTTTTGAATAACCCATGTACAAAAAAATACATAAGGGTGAAGCAAGCATACAGCGAGAAAAAAGTCATTTTAAAGCCAATTCCTATATGGGAAGAAATTATAAAGCTTAACCATAAATCAATTAATAATAAATCAATGAAGACAAAACAGGATGAAGCGGCTATGGAACTGTATAGATCCAAGGCTTGGTCTGTCCTGGCATCTTTCGTTCTGCGCATTAATAATCTCATATCATCTCACCTTTTTCTAATTAGAGTGCGGTCTGGGAAATTATTTTATGCTTTATCAGAAAAAAGGGTGAATAGATCACTTGACCTCAAGATGGAAGGAGTTGAATTAGATGAATGATTCCATTATGCCGATCCCGCTTAATTTCAGCTTAGACGATTGGCAAACCATAATGAAAAAGCCGCTTCCACAGCGTGAGGGCTATAAAAAAGAAGAGAATAACCTGACATTCGGACATGTTGCTGCCCGGATGCTCGGGACCCATCTATCTGAGGACCAGTACCTGGAAGAACTTTATGATGCCATCCACAGCGAAGAAGTAAAAGCGCACCTACTGAATGAAGAGCTGGACAAATCAATTGATCCTGCCCGTTTTCAATCCATCCAGCGGATTTTGATGATCCATCAGGAAGAACGCTTATCTGTCAATCGATTCCTTGCATTTTTGGATGGAGAGCGCCTGATTCCTCAGACGCAAAACAGAAGAGTATATTTTCATTTAAGAAACGCATTGATGACATACTTGCAGACATTTGAAGCAAAGCATGCACAAGGCATGGCAGATTCCGGATTTCGGAGGGCCATAGTGGATATGGTTAAGTGGCTGTGGAATCATTTAGATCCATGGCTGAATCAAAATGATTTTATCCATGAAACTCCACAGGTCATTTGGTACGGGGATGCTTCAGAAAGTGAAAGTTATTTTTTATATTACTTGATTCTTGTAGGATGCGACGTCTTGATCTTTCATCCTGAAGGAAAGGACATTCTCCAATCCATAGATGAAGATCAAAAGGTTTCAAAAGTGCTTCAGTACCCATCAAAAGGGGAGCTGCAGCCCTTCCCTAAAACCAGACCGGTCCGAAAATCAACCGTCGCCTACAGGGCGTCACAGGAAATCGACAAAGTGATGCACTCTGATGGCTCCATGCTATACAAGCCATGGCAGTTCAGGAATTATGATCCGGTGTCGGTAACTTTGAAGACGACTTATGACGAACTGTTCATTCTCATCAAAGAAAAATCCTTTATCCGGCCTAATTTTGAAGTGTCAGATAAGAAAGTTCATATCCCTGCGTTATTCGCAAAGGTCCAGGGGATATCCAAAAACCGTAAACAATATTGGGATCGTATTCAAACCGTTACGGATATGGATAACGCTTTAACCGTCCGCCGTTTTCCTTTTACAAAAGAAATCAACGCGAATTTATTATTCCATTATCGAAACGCATTAAATTCCGATGGTATTCTTGAACCTGAACAGATCATCCATTCCAACTGGTGGAAATATAAAGAGCTTCCATCAGGGCTTCAGCTGGGAATCGCTTCAGCCGTATCCAGATATTGCGCGAAGCCGAGAATTAAGCCTCTCCCCCATGAAAAATTGGAGCAGCTGCAGCTTTTTCTCTTTGCCCAGGCCATGGCCATTCCGGAAGACGTGTCAAAGCTCCTCCAGAGGTTTGACTATGCTCAGGATGTCCCTAAACTGATTCTCTACAATACAGAGAAAAATGGCAAAATGTCCAGATGCGATGCAGCTTTGATTGCTTTGTTAAATGAGATAGGGATTGATATTGTCATTTTCAATCCACCGGGCCAAAATGACATTGAACTTTATATGAATGAGAAATACTTCGACACCCACTGGCTTGAAGAAGTCAGCTTCGAAGAGGAATTCAAGGAAGCTTCCGTTTTTAAGAAAATCATTAAAAAAATCTTTTAATAAGGCTCGAATGTATACGAAAACAGACTTTAATAAAGGAGCGCGATGAAATGTCAAATTTAACTTCTGTTCAGGATCTTACGCAGCTGCAGAATCTTAATCTTGATCAAAAAGAAGAGGTTATGCAAAATAGTACACTGCAATTGAAGGAAAAGATGAAGAATGATCCTGAAGTGCAGCGAATTGCTCAAAATATCGATGATAAGAACCAAATCGCACTATTAGAATATGGAAAAGAAACGGCTAATGAGATATCTGCTTTTTCTGGCCGAGTCTTGAATTCCATTAAGTCAAGCAGCATGGAAGAATCGAGTGTACTACTTAAGCAGCTTGGTAAAATAATGGATAAATTCGACAGCAAAGATTTTGTGGAAGATAAAGGCTTGATATCTAAACTGTTTAACCGCGGACAGAAAATGATTGAAAAATTATTCAGCAAATATCAGACGATGGGATCGGAAATTGATAAGGTATATGTTGAAATCACAAAGTATGAAACAGAAATGAAAAAGTCTACACAAACACTTGAACAGTTATACGAACAAAATTTCCAATATTATTTGGAACTTGAAAAATACATCAGTGCCGGAGAAGTGAAACTGGAAGAACTGAAGAATCGCATCCCTCAGCTTGAGCAGCGAGTCGCGAGCGGTGATCAGCTTGCAGGAATGGAGCTTGACTCACTGAAGAATGCTGTGGAACTTCTTGACCAAAGAGTTTATGATCTGGAAATGGCAAAGCAGGTTTCTTTCCAATCTGCTCCGCAAATCAGGATGCTTCAAAGAGGAAACACAAAATTGATCGGAAAAATAAACTCTGCCTTCGTCACAACGATTCCTATTTTCAAGAACAGCTTGATTAATGCTATTTCTGCAAAAAGGCAGAATTTAGTGGCGCAATCCATGAATGAACTTGATAAGCGTACGAATGAAATGCTTTTACGCAATGCGCAAAATATTTCACAGCAAAGTGTGGACATTGCCCGCATGGCCGGCAGACCAAGCATCAAGCTTGAGACAATGGAAGAAACGTGGAATATCATCGTAAAAGGAATGCAGGAAACAAAAGCAATCGAAGAGGAAAATAAACGCCTTCGCGAAGAAGGAAGAACACGATTGGCACAGCTCCAGGATAATTATGAAAAAATGAAAATGAAGCAATAGCAGACTGTCTGAAAGCGCTGGACGGCAGCCCCCTTTCATCATGTGATGAAGGGGGTTTTTGTGCTTATGGTAATTCTCAGCTTGAATGTTTCGGTTCTGAAGAAACGGATCGGTCCATAAAATGTAAGGGGTTTTTCTATTTACTTTCATTCAATGGAAAAAGGGAAGTGGTGGTTCTTGCACTCTTTTTTCTCGATTCTTAAGGAAGCCGTTGCCAGTGATGAACAAAAGGTATTGGCGTTGATCGTCCATGTGGAGGGATCAGCCTATTTGAAAGAAGGAAGCTGCATGCTGTTTGGTCCCGGAGGAATTAGGAAAGGGATGATATCAGCTGGTTGTCTGGAAGAAGATTTAGCCTATCATGCAGAGGATCTATTAGCATCCGGATGTTCAGGAAAAACATTGATCTATTCATTGGAAAGCGAAGATGATTCCGGATGGGGGAGGGGTTCTGGCTGCAGCGGAACCCTATTCATTTTTCTTCAAGCGATCGACAGGATGCTGCAGAACGAATTTAAAATACTTGATAAAAGTTTGTACAATGGAAATTCAATCTATTGGACAATATATTTTTCTCCTCATTTTGACTATATGGGACACGATTTTCAGGAGAGCGAAAAGCAAGTTTCCCTCCCTTCCGGCTTAATGAACCGGACATCTGATTCTGAACATCTGATTATCTATCAACAATTGTTAACACCCCAGCAAAGGGTGATTTTATTTGGCGGAGGCAAGGATGCGGAACCTTTATGCCGCCTTGCCTCTCAATGCGGGTTTTCGGTTATTGTCTGTGACAACAGAGAAGATCGTCTTCAGGGTCTTCATTTTCCTGAGGCAGATCAGCTTATTTTAGGTTCTCCGGAAAGCTGTATGAAAAGGATTCATTTAAAAGATGACGATCTTGTGGTCATCATGACGCATCAATTCCAGACTGATAAAGATATACTTGATCAGCTGCAGAAAACGGGAAGTCATTTGAAGTATATTGGAATACTTGGTTCGAGGAAAAGAACGGAGAAATTGCTTCAAGACCACCATTTTGAAAATATTTATTCGCCGATCGGAATCAATATCGGGGCAAAAGGACCTGAACAAATTGCGGTTGCGATCATGGCTGAAATCATCTCCATCGTTCATTCGTGAATAAGAAAGGGGGAATACATATGCTGCACATTGTCGGAATTGTATTAGGCGCGGGCAGCAGCAGCCGGATGGGTAAACCGAAACTGGACTTGGCTTTAGAGGGTAGACCGCTGGGCCAGTATGCTTTTGATGCTGCTGTCCGTTCTCAATTAACTCATGTCCTTTTTGTCGGTTCGGGTGCGTCCCCACCTGTTTGGATGGACCATATAAATGCTGAAACGGAGGGCAAATGGTCTTATTTATACTGTCCAACTGCTCATGCAGGAATGGCCGAATCGATAAGATGCGGAGTAAATAAAGCAATTGAATTTGCGGCGGATGCTGTTATGATCATCCTTGCTGATCAACCATTCCAGACTAACACCCTTTTTAACAGCCTTCTTAAACTCTATCAAAAGTCTGGACTCTACTATCTTGCCTCTACTTATCATTCCACTCCAATGCCGCCCATCATTTTTTCTAAGTCCATATTTTCAAAACTTTTAGGGCTCCAAGGGGACATTGGCGCCAGGAGCCTTTTAAAGAAAGAGAATGGATTATTTGAGGAATTTTATGATTCCCATTTTGCTTTTGATGTCGATAATGAGTACGAATATCTAAATGCTATACACCTGATGAAATCCATAAAAGAAGGAGGGAAGTCAAGTGGAGATGCTAGGGAAAAGTGTGATCAGAAAGGAAGCACTCGATAAAGTTTCCGGCCGCGCAATATATACAAACGATATTCAAGGAGTTGGCATGCTCCATGGAGTATTGGTCACCAGCACGGAAGCACACGCTAAAATCCTGCATATTTCAGTGGATGAAGCGTTAGCCGTAAAAGGAGTTCGTGCGTGTATTTTAGGAAAAAATCTGCCCTTAACAGGTGAGCAGATCCGCGACAGGCCGCCACTAGCCTATGATCGGGTGAGGTACTATGGTGAAGCGATTGCTGTCATTGTCGCCGATTCCTATCATTCTGCAAAAATAGCCGCATCATTAGTGAAGGTTTCCTATCAGCCTCTCCCTGTCATTAACTCTCCTTCTCAAGCAGTCAACGCAGGAGCTCCTCTCATTCACAAACAATTGGAGAGCTATCTTAAAGAAAAAGATGTATTCCCGGTGCCATGGACCAATATCGCAAATCGATTAAAAGTAAGGAAAGGAGATATGAAAAAAGGATGGGATTCTTGCAGCCATATCGTTGAGGAATCCTATTTCCTTCCTCCAGCCGACCATGCCGCAATGGAAGTCAGATGCAGCATATGTGAAATTGATAAAGAAGGAAATATCGAAATTCATACATCGTCCCAAGCGCCATTTATGGTTAAAAAACTGATAGGCAGCTATTTTGATATTGAAATAGGAAAAGTGACTGTGAAAACACCATTGGTAGGCGGGGGATACGGGGGAAAGGCCTCTGTTCAATTAGAATTACTGGCATATTTGGCTTCAAAGGCAGTTGACGGAAGGAAAGTGAAAATCATGAATACCAGGGAAGAGGATATCCTTACCTCTCCTGGGCATATCGGACTTGAAGCCCGCATTAAACTGGGCTGTGGAAAGGATGGAAAGGTCAAGGCCGCAGAAATCCTTTATTTATTCGACGGCGGCGCCTACTCTGATAAAGCTGTTGACCTGGCAAGAGCGGCGGCCGTTGATTGTACGGGTCCATATCATATCGAAAATGTAAAATGCGACTCTCTTTGTGTCTACACGAATCATCCTTATGCTGCCCCATTCAGGGGATTCAGCCATTCAGAGCTGTTGTTTTCATTTGAACGGACGATGGATTCCCTTGCTGAGGAAATAGGGATGGATGTACTGGATTTCAGAGAACTGAACAGCATCTTACCTGGCGATTACACCCCCACTATGGTGAGGCTGACAAGGAGCAATCTGGGAAACCTCCCAAAATGCATCGATCGGCTGCGTGATTTGATGGATTGGGATAGTGGCCAAATTGTTCATGTCAATCAACATCTCATTCGTGCAAAGGGTGTAGCATGCGTCTGGAAAACCTCTACAATCGATCAAAATGCTTCATCTGGTGTGATATTGACATTTAACAGTGATGGAAGCATCAATCTCATGTCCGGTGTTGTTGAAATCGGTACAGGGACTAAGACTGTTCTGGCACAGATGCTTGCAGAAAAAATGAAAATGGATATTTCTCAGATCCATGTCCAAATGGAAATCGATACCAAATCCACACCTGAGCATTGGAAAACGGTTGCGAGCAGAGGGGTATTCATGGCAGGAAAAGCATTGCTAGAAGCTGCTGATGACGTCATGACACAATTGAAGGCGCTGGCGGCGTGTGTTTTGAGAGTGAAGGTTCAAGACTTGGATGTAGGCTATGGAAAGGTGTATTTAAAAGATGATCCTTTGACATTTCTCCCAATAAAAGACTTGGCGTATGGATATAAATTTCCGAACGGCAATGCCGTTGGCGGCCAAATCATTGGTAAAGGCAATTATATCATGAGAAATATGACCAATATGAACCCTGAAACCGGTGAAGGAAGACTTGGTCCTGAGTGGACAGTAGCTGCGCAGGGTGTAGAGATCGAATTGAATGCGAAAGACTTGACATATAGGGTCCTTAAGGCAGTATCTGTCGTGGACATCGGCAGGGTCTTGAACGAAAAAGCCGCACTTGGCCAAGTCATGGGGGCCATGAGCATGGGGATTTCATATGGGGGAAGAGAACGCCTTTTCTTCGATCAAAGAGGCAGGGTGCTGAATCCACAGCTGCGTACATATCGGCCCTTAAGATATGGAGAGCATCCGGAATACAAAGTGGAATTTGTCCATACCTATCAATTGGATGCGCCATACGGAGCAAGGGGCGTTGGTGAACATGGACTCCTTGGGATGCCTGCAGCGCTTGGAAATGCGTTGACTCTCGCGGCGGGTGTGAAGATGAATGAGCTTCCTCTTTTGCCTGAAATGATCTGGAAAGCGAAAAGGAGGACATAAACGATGCTTCCTTTTACATTCGAATATCATCGTGCACAGGAGTACTTGGAGGCTGTGAAACTTTTTTCCACCCTCAGGGAACAAAATAGGATGCCGATTTATTATGGGGGAGGTACGGAAATTATCACCCTTGGCCGGCTTAATCTTTACACTTGTGATGCAGTTATCGACATTAAATCAATCCCCATGTCACAGATATACAGGACTGAAGGGGAATTCATTTATACTGGCAGCGCCAGATCGCTTACGAGCATTGAAAGAAGAGGAATATTCCCACTTTTAGAAGAGACAATCAGCAGGGTTGCCGATCGTACTGCCCGTAATAAAATTACAATCGGGGGCAATGCGTGCGGAAAGATCTTTTATCGGGAAGGGGTATTGCCATTTCTATTGACAGACAGCTATGTGCTTACAATTGATACCCACGAAAAAACATTAAAATATGAAAATATCCACTCCCTGTTTAATGGAGAACGAGAACTTAATGAAGGGCAGCTGGTCCTATTATTCTGTACACCCAAAAAATTTGCAGAGGTACAATTTTTCACTAAAAAAAGACGTCAACAATGGAATACCGGATATCCATTGATAACGATAGCGGGATTGAGGACAGATGGAAAAATCCGTATGGCTTTAAGCGGTCTGCTTCCTTATCCATTCAGGGATGAGAGATTGGAAGCCATTTTAAATGATGAGGCACTTGCAAAAGAAGAAAAAATATCTAGGATCCGTGAGGTTCTCCCAGAAAAAGTGCTGGATGATCAGGAAGGATCCAGTGAGTATAGACTATTTGTTCTAGAAGGTTTGATTGAAGAGCTGCTGGAAGAATTGGAGGGAGGGGGCAAATGAACACCCGATCTGCACATGATATCATCCTGAAAGTAAATGGGGAGGAGCACAAGATTTTAGCAGGATCTTCTGAAACGCTTTTAATTGCATTAAGATCAAAGCTGGGGTTGACCGGTTCAAAACCTGGATGCTTGAATGGGGACTGTGGTGCTTGCACGGTACTAATAAATGGAGTTCCGCATAAGTCATGTTTAAGTCTGGCTGTTGAGATGGACGAAGCTGACATCATGACCATTGAGGGGCTGAAAGAGGATCCCATCCAGACGGCATTTGTGGAGCACTTTGCGTTTCAATGCGGCTATTGTACATCAGGATTCATAATGAACTGTAAAGCGTTGGTTGATTATATGGAAACAATCGATGAAAATGTCATAACGGAATGGCTGGAATCCAATATTTGCAGGTGCACTGGCTACAAAGAAATTGAAGAGGCTGTCAAATCAGTCCTGACAAGCAGGGGAAATACGGATTATTAGGGTCTTCCAAGCCTTTCCTATTCCTAATTGGAAAAATTGCATCGATTTGATATGATGTCGTTAATGATGCTATAGGAAAGGGTGTTTCTATGTGGAAGGAGTTTTTATCGAGTGTCGGAATCGGGAGCATGAAAGTCGATACGATCGTTCATGAACCGAAAATCTCCAGACCCGGAAAAATTGAAGGGGAAGTCGTTATTTATGGAGGACGGTGTGACCAGAAGGTAGAAGGGATCGACCTTCGACTGGTATATCGCTATGAGGCGGTGAAAGAGGAAAGTGATTTCACGCAGCATGAAAAGGATATTCATGAAAAAACCATAGAGTCAATCGAAATGGTTAAAGCGAATGAAACGAAGCGCATCCCTTTTACATTAATGATTTCAAATGACCATCCTGTTTCTGGAGAGGAAAGTGAAACGGTTCTGCGAACGACTGTCAGAATTCCTAATGCAGTAGATCCATTTGATGAAGATACAATAATTATCCAAAAAAATTAAAATATTTTGTTGTATTATTAGCCCTTTAGTGTAAAATTACACTAAAAGGCTTTTTAATAGGAGGATTTAATGAAAACGAAGTGGAAAATATCCATTCTTACACTACTTCTGATTTTTTATGCTTTTGCTTTTTTTCATTTTTCTTTAAAGGATGATGAACATCTTCCGAAAAACACGGTAATGGATGTCAGCCGCTTAATGCCGATGAAAGTTAAAAAAGTAGTAAAAGGGAAAGAAGTAGACGAATTGATTGATATTATGAAAGAAGCCAACAAAACAGGGCAAAAGATATCCATAGCCGGAAAGAGGCACAGCCAAGGGGGGCATACCTTCTACAAAGATGCTGTTGTGCTGGATATGCAGACCCATAATAAGATCCTTAAAGTAGATCCGTCAAAAAAGACCGTTCTGGTTGAAAGCGGTGCGACATGGGATGATGTGCAAAAAGCAGTCAACCCATACGGATTGTCAGTGAAAGTAATGCAGTCTCAGAATATATTTACAATCGGAGGATCTCTTTCTGTAAATGCACATGGCAGGGATATCCGTTATGGCTCTTTGATTGATACGGTGAATTACTTCGATCTTTTGACTTCAGAGGGGAAAATCATTCGTGTTTCACGTGAACAGAATGCCGAGTATTTTCCTCTTGTATTAGGAGGGTATGGGCTGTTTGGAGTCATTTTGGATGCGGAGCTGCAGCTGACAGAAGATGAGTTGTATACATACCGCATTTCCGCCATGGATTACAATGAATATCCAACATTTTTTAAGGAGCATGTACTCGAGCAGCCGGATGTCCGAATGCATTTAGCAAGGATCTCGACCGCTCCGGGAGATGGATTCCTGAAGGATATGTATTCCGAAGATTACGTACTGGCAAACCAACAATCCAAACTGGGTGACTACCAAGCCTTAAAAGGAGAAGAAGGGACATTTATCACGAAGTTCATGCTTGGTCTATCAAGAGATTTCGATTGGGGGAAAAAGTTGTTTTGGGAATCCCAGAAAAAATATTTCAGCACGATAGATGGGGATTATGTTTCAAGGAATAATGCCATGCGTTCTGAATCAAAATTCCTGGAATATGAGGACAGCGATGATACCGACATACTACAAGAATACTTTATCCCTGTCGATGAATTTACCTTGTTCATAGATGACCTCAAGAAGTCGTTGAAAGGGGAGGATCTTGATTTGATGAACATCACCATTAGATATACTCACCAAAATCAAGATGCTGTTTTGTCCTATGCGAAAAATGATATGTTCGCACTCGTTCTATTAATCAATCAGAAAAAATCGGAAAGTGGAAAAAAAGAGACTGGCAGAATCATTCGGAAAATGATTGATGTTGTACTGAAACATAACGGCAGCTATTATCTCCCCTATTATTCCTATCCAACAAAAAGTCAGATGAAGGAAGCTTATCCAAGAACGGAGGAGTTCTTTATGAAAAAAAGGGAGTTGGATCCCAAAGAGAGATTCATGAATGAATTTTATGAGGTGTATGGAAAATGAGATGGTTCATCGCATCCCAAAGCATGGCCTTGATGGCTTCAAGCATTACGTTTCCTTTTTACTTGCTTTTCATCCATAATATCGGGTCGAACTTCTCAAGTTTCGGAATCGCCTATGGTGTATTTACTTTAAGCTCTGCTCTCTTTCATAAAGGGGTAGGGACGGCAGCCGATAAAATTGGAGGAAAAAGTCTGCTTTATTTCTATTCTTTCGGAATGGCATTCTTATTTCTGTTAATCCCGGAAATCCATCATTTATGGCAGGTATATGTATTCCAGTTTGTATTAGGTGGGCTTGGATCGATTCAGAAAACATGCGAAAAAACACTCCTGGCTGGATTGACAGGGCAGGAGAACAGGGGAAGGACTATCGGGCACTATCATTTCTGGACCTCCCTATATGCTGCCGCGGCGGTCATGGCCTGCGGCGTGTTGATTGATTATTTTACCATTACCATTATTTTTTATTTGGGGTCTGTCTTTTATTTTATCAGCGGGATGACTCTGGCAAAAATGAACGTCGCACTTTCATCGGAAACGGTGGAGGATATCATGTGAAAAGATAAGCTGGGACCCAATTGGCCTCAGCTTATTCTTTCAATGGAAAGATTTTTTTCAGTGTCAGAAATAAACCGTTTAATGGATGCGATTATTTTTTTCAACTCACAATCCATTGTGGCCACATGAAAAGACTTTTCAAGAGTGATTATCGATTTATTTAATGATGAAATGGAATGATAAATAAGATCTGTGGCTTCATGAGGAACAACATGGTCATGGATTGATTTGATCAGCAGGGCAGGACAAATGACTTTTCTCAGGCGCTCCTTAGTGGAATCTATCAATTGAAGGAGTTCTTGTACAGCCGACAGCGGGACTCTGGAATAAGTAATTTCGTCTTCAATTGGCTGATTGATATCCGGACTGCCTTCTTGTATGAAGCCTGAACAACCCGCTTCCCTGTAACAGTCGTATCCGGGTATTTGAACGGCAGCATTAATTGTTATGATGCCGGCTATGTCATACCCCGAACTTGCAAGTTTGAGAGCAAGAGTACCACCCATTGATTGTCCGATCACATAGATCCTGCTGCAATATTTTTTTAGGTGGTGATAGCTTTGTACTAAATTTTCAAACCAGTCTTGATGGCTGCAAAGGGATAAATCAGTCTCGCAGGTTCCATGACCCTTCAGCCTTGGAGCAAAGATGGTGCAGCCTGTGCTTTTATGGATCTTTTCTGCGATTTGGCGAACACTTTGTGGAGTACCGACGAACCCGTGGCAAATGAGGATCCCTGTTTCGCTCCCCCTGAAAAAGAACTCTTCGGCACCTTCAATAATTGGATAGGTCACTTGTATCATTTATCATCCGTCCTTTTCGGTAATATAAAAAACCTTCCTGCTCTAATGGGCAAGAAGGCTGAAACCGAGCTTTATCACCCAAAGCAAATGCTTTGCTGGAAGGAGCACCTTGCTGAAAGGCAATGCTGCCAATCGTTTTGCAGGTTGCTGTGAAGTCATTGAGCCAGTGCTCTCGTCCACTCTGGATAAATTATATTTGATTGAAGTTATTGTAAGTGATAATTCCGAGTAAGTCAATAGGATTTTATTGAAATAGGCGTGGTTTATAAGTTAAAGAGCAATAAAAAAACGGTTATCCCCATCTTGGTCATAGGAAAACCGT
Organism: Falsibacillus pallidus; assembly: GCF_003350505.1. Lineage (NCBI taxonomy): Bacteria > Bacillati > Bacillota > Bacilli > Caryophanales > Bacillaceae > Falsibacillus > Falsibacillus pallidus. The sequence goes on along the minus strand of NZ_QQAY01000002.1, from coordinate 494,153 downwards.
TTGTTGTACTTCATTTTATTCATAATATCTTTTTTCGTTTTCGTTTTTCTCGTTCTCATATCTGTCAGTGCATATACACCCCGGAAGTCTTCTGGATTATTTCTTCCTTCCCGCACTAGGTTTTCTCGCTGCTTTTTTGCATTGCTTTTTGCCATTTTAACCACTCCTTTTTTTACACCTGATTTGATGATAATGGGATTGTAAAAGAATGTAAAGGGGCACTGGCTGGTTAATTGAAGAATTTCAATCTGTGAAATTTTAAAATATGATAGAATAATGAATAGATTGAAGTTGTCCTGATTTCTTTAGTATAATACGTTTATATTTGCATAAGAATTTGATAGACAAACCATGTAAAGGGGAAACCATGAAGGATTTTATTTTTACAGTCTTAAACGGGCTGTCGGATCTAGGTTATTTTGGTATTGCATTAGGACTGATGATTGAAGTCATCCCAAGTGAATTCGTTTTGGGATACGGGGGATACTTGATTTCCCTTGGAAAGATAAACTTTGCAGGTGCAGTCGTAGCAGGAACTATTGGCGGAACCATCGCCCAGGTATTCCTTTATTGGCTTGGATCATATGGCGGGCGTCCTTTCCTTGAAAAATACGGGAAGTTTCTATTGATTAACAAGCATCATATTGATGTGGCTGAAAACTGGTTTAAAAAATATGGCCCGGGCGTCATATTTACGGCTCGTTTTATCCCTGTCGTTCGACATGCGATATCTATCCCAGCCGGCATTGCTAAGATGTCATTGAAAAAGTTCACTTTGTATACGGTTGCGGCCATCATCCCGTGGACTATCTTCTTTCTTTATTTAGGAATGGCCCTAGGTAAGAATTGGATGGAAATCAAGGAAAAAGCGCATCCATACATATTGCCTTCAATCATTGTGGCATTAGTGATCGGGATTATTTATTTTGTTATTAAGGAATATAAGAAGAAAAAATAACCGGCCAAGGTGCCGGTTATTTTTATAAGGCAGCTTTCGTTACTCTGTTGTTAAAATCTTAATGCCGATTTTAACGCGAGATTCGCTGTTGGACGCTTTGAAATATAGTATCCAGGCTCTTTTACAGCTAATTTTTTTGCATAGTTTGCAAAAGTTATACTGTTTTAGCGGCAAGCAGCAAACTTTAGAAAAGAGCCTTTTATAAAAGGGGAGATAGGTTTTGTCTAGTGGTAAAGCATATGCGTATATCCTTTTAGGAGCTGCGCTTTGGGGGATTATCGGGATATTTGTGCACAGCCTATATGCATTTGGGTTCAATCCAATGGAAGTAGTGGCGATCCGCGTCTCATTTGCCTCTGTTTTTTTACTTTTATATGCTTTGATAAAAAATAAAAGAATTCCGAAGATCCAATGGCGGGACTCGAAATATTTTATCGGCACCGGTATATTAAGCATCGTATTTTTTAATCTTTGTCTTTTCTATTCCATCGGTGAGCTGGGGTTGTCAGTGGCATCCATTCTTTTATATACGGCACCGGCTTTTGTCACATTGTTTTCGGCATTCCTGTTTAAAGAAAAAGTCAATTGGAGAAAAGGAACTGCCCTCGTTTTCACATTGACTGGCTGTATGCTGGTGGCGGGAATTTTCCCTTCTTTTCATGCATCCATGACGATCATGGGGTTCCTTGCCGGCATTGGTTCGGGTTTGGGGTATGCCTTATATAGTGTGTTTGGTAAATATGCTTTAGCTAAATATTCCTCAATGACAGTTACAGCATATACGTTTATTTTTGCGGCGGTATTCATGATCCCGGTAAGCGGATTGTGGGATAAAACCAATCTTTTCTTAAATGGAGCAGTGTGGGTGAATGTACTGGGATTAGGGTTATTATCTACTGTTTTTTCCTACATCCTTTATACAAAAGGGCTGGAAATTGTGGAGGCGAGCAGGGCGTCCATCGTGGCTACCATTGAGCCTGTTGTCGCAACATTGGCAGGAATCATCATTTATCATGAAACTTTAAGTCTGTGGCAGATTGCAGGGATATTGTTGATTCTCTCGGCTGTATTTGTGGTAAGTGAAAAAACAAAAAAGAGAAGAAAAGATCGTGCTGTACCTTTAAGGAAAACCGTTTAAATACGGTTTTTTTTGTGTTGTTGAAAATTATTCTCAATAGCTATTGAAAACGGTTATCATTTAACTTATAATTCAAATGGGAATGATAATTATTATCAATAAAAAGAAAGGGTGTTTCGATGAAAGCCCTAGTAAGAATAAGTCTTATTATATTGATTACATTAAGCATATTTGGAGCCATTCCTTTTACAGCGGGGGCAAATGGAGCAGAAAATGTCAATAAACTTCAAACATATACAAAATCAATCGTCCAACTGGCTGAAAAAGGAGAAATGGAGAGAGCAGACGAGGCATTTTTGCAATTGAAGAATGAGTGGACGCCTCAAAAGACTTCAATCAAGAATGACTCACTTTATGCCTATACGAAGATTCAATCCTCCATTGCAGCACTTTCTCTGTCATTTTTGAATGATGACGCTAAGAAGGCAGCTGGAAATGCAAGAGAATTGAATACTATCCTGGCAGATTATCAAAGCGGTTCATTGCAGCCGCCATCTGCAAAACCGAAAAGTATGAGTCTATCAAATTATATTTTGCTTCTGAAGGAAACTGAAAACAAAATAACATCCGGCAATTTGGATCAAGCAAACATAAAAGCTGTTTCACTTCAGGGAAAATGGCTGAGTGTTGAAGGTGATGTTGTAAGCCAATCAAAATCAGTCTATAACCGATCTGAAAAAAGGCTGCTTCTAATAAAAGAATACATAGAAAACGGAAACCCCGAGAAAGCGACTGAATTAGTCAATCAGATGATTACTGACCTTCAGCCATTGACAGAACATTCCTATGGCTGGCTGGATGCTGCTTTAATTCCACTCCGTGAAGGACTTGAAGCTTTATTGGTCATTGGGGCTTTGCTTTCCATCACCAAGAAAACGAGTGCGAAAAGAGAATCTGGATGGATCTGGACAGGAACGATAGCTGGACTTTGCACAAGCATCCTGTTCGGCGTTCTGGTCAGCGTCCTTTTAAATTCCATCACATTCGGGAAAAACAACTTCCTTATCAATGGAATTTCCGGTCTTCTGGCAAGTGTGATGCTCCTTTATGTAAGCTATTGGCTTCATCGAAACAGCAATATAAAAAAGTGGAATCAATACATTAAAGGCAAGACTAACCAAGCATTGGGCAAAGGGAAAAAAGCAGCCTTTTTCTTTATTTCCTATTTAGCTATTTTAAGAGAAGGTTCTGAGACAGTCATATTTTTGATAGGAATGGCTGACAAAATGCCTTATACACAATTAGTGGCCGGGATTGCAGTTGGATTTTTACTGCTGTCAATCATTGGGTTTGTCATGTTGAAACTTGGTGCCAGACTTCCACTGAAGCCTTTCTTCATCGTATCAAGCCTTATCGTTCTATATATGTGTCTGAAATTTATGGGCTCGGGAATCCACAGCCTGCAGCTTTCAGGTTTGATTCCTGCAAGATCGGAAGATTACTTGATTTCAAGTGATATTTTTGGAATCTATCCATCATGGATCAGTACCATTCCACAGTTCATCATATTGGCAGCTGCAATCAGTTTGCCTTTAATAAAATCAATCAAAGAGAAAAAGGAGATTTCAGCATGAACTTTAAACTAAAGACCCTTTCATCCGTCCTCTGTGTCAGCCTTTTGGCTGTTCCGGCATTAGCAGGGTGCGAAGATTCAAATAAGAAAGAAGAGGTTTCTGTGAAAGAGACAAATGACAGCTCCATTAATAAAAACGTAGAATCACTGCAGAAAAAATTGACTCAATTAGAAAAAGCATTATCGAGTCAAGATGCAAAATCAGTCAAAAAACAGGCGGAAGCGATGAATGATCAATGGCTAAGCTTTGAAAATGAAGTGCGTGAAAAATATCCGCTTCTCTATACCGATGTAGAAAAATACTTGCAGCCCATTTATCTAGAAGCATCAAAAGATAAAATGGATGTGGATGAGATCAAATCCAATACAGGCGCTTTGAAAGATGCGCTTGATCGTTTAAATAATGCCAAGGAAACGGCATTAAAGACATCTGATGCATTATCAAAAGCAGTGGAAGATTATAAAAACTATGTAAACAAACAAACACAAAAGCTCGTAGAATCCACGAATCAATTCACGCAGGATGTAAAAGCAAAAGACTTGAAAAAAGCGAAAGGATCCTATGCCGACGCTCGGGTTTATTATGAAAGAATCGAACCGATCGCTGAAAGCTTTGGTGATTTAGACCCTAAAATCGACGCTCGGGAAGGCGATGTGGATCCTGCTGAATGGAGCGGCTTCCATCTGCTTGAAAAAGCAATCTGGGAAGAAGGTTCACTAGAGGGCATGGACAAATATGCCGACCAATTGGATAAAGATGTGAAGGAATTGAATGATCAAATCAGCAAAGTTGATCTCGAGCCTACACAAGTCGTTGCGGGAGCGATGGAGCTTTTGAATGAAGCGGCCATTTCAAAAGTCACCGGGGAAGAAGAACGCTATTCCCATATCGATCTAGTGGACCTTGCTGCTAATGTTGAAGGATCTAAAGCTGTTTATCATGCCATTTTACCTGCACTGACAGCTAGCAGCAGCGATTTGGCAGGAAAGCTGGATAATGAATTTACCAAATTGGAAGACAAACTTGGACAATATCGAAAAGGTGATCACTACGTATCATATACTGACTTGACAAAAGATCAAATACGCGAATTGAGCCAGCAATTGAATGTACTTTCTGAAATGATGGCCCAATCCGCTGAAGTTTTTCAATAAATTGGAGGAATAGAGCATGCCTAACACGACTGCAAAACCAACAAAATACTCGAGGCGGGAAATGCTCAAGATGTCTGCTCTTGCAGGTGCAGGCATCGCGGTTGGCGCCAGCGGCCTAGGGACCATTACGGCAATTGCAGATAAATTATTCGTGAGTCCAGCTGAAAATGATGACAAAAAACAAACCGTTCCTTTTTATGGGGCACATCAGGCGGGGATCATCACCCCTCAGCAGTCTTATTCCTATACAGCATCGTTCAACTTGTTGACGGATGATCGCCAGCAGGTAATAAAACTATTCAAGAAATGGACCGAAATAGCTGCGGCGATGACAGTAGGCCAAGAAATCGGAAGCGGATTTTCGAATGATTGGCTTCCTCCCAAAGATACGGGAGAGGCAGAGGATTTATCGACAGCCAACCTAACCATCACCTATGGATTAGGGAGTACTTTTTTTAGAAAAGACGGGAAGGACCGATTTGGAGTTGCTTCAAGAAAGCCCAAATACCTGAGAGATATCCCGAAAATGCCAGGGGAAGCTTTGGATGAGGCCTATACAGGAGGCGATATATGCATCCAAGTCTGTGCAGATATACAACAGACCGCGTTTCATGCCATCCGGAACTTTATCAAGAATGCCATAGGGACAGCTGAAGTGAAATGGATACAGGGCGGCTTCCTGAGTGCACCGACAGGAAAGACAGGCAGGAATCTTTTTGGATTTAAAGACGGAACGGCAAATCGATCTGTGAAGGATAAATCCGGCCATCAGAAAATCATCTGGGCAGATTCAAGCGAACCCTCCTGGATGATCGGCGGTACTTATATGGCCATTCGCAAAATCAAAATGTTTCTTGAAGTGTGGGATCGTTCTTCATTGAAGGATCAAGAAGATACATTTGGCAGAAAAAAAGACAGCGGTGCAGCATATGGGAATGTCAAGGAGCACCAGGAAGTCAATGCTGAGAAGCTTCCTGCCAATTCTCATGTCCGGCTCGCCAAAAGTATGAAACAGGAAATCTTCAGGAGAGGTTATTCCTATACAGATGGCATCGATCAGAAGACTGGTTCCATCAATGCAGGCCTGTTCTTTATCAGCTTCCAGCAGAACCCTGATAAGCAATTCATTCCGATGCTGAAATTGATGAGTCAGAAAGATAAACTGAACGAGTACACGAAGCATATAGGGAGTGCTCTGTTTGCGTGTCCAGGAGGCATTAAAAAAGGGCAATATATGGCACAGGGCATTTTGGAAGGTTCAATATTTTAAAGAAGAGCTGCGGATTAATGCCGCAGCTCTTTCTTTTATCCGTTATTCCCTCATTAGCCGTTTCCGATTGATCCCTTGTGGAAGCTGTTCAAGCCAACCTCTTTTTGTCATCAGTTTGAGGCCATCGCTGCCAAATTTCATGATTTCAGCCATCAGTAAAGAATAATGTACTGCCAGATCTTTTCGGAAACTGATGGATAAGGCATACCCTATAAGGAAGATTCCTGTTGATGTGGTGGTTGATATAGTGAAGGTCATAAGCTTGTCAGAAAAAGGAGATATAGTAGAACCTGTTACTTCCATACTGACTGGGATATTGCCTATTTCTTCTTCTTTTTTCAAAATATCATTGAATATTTCGATTTGCTTTTCAGCAAGCTTCTTCCCTTTTAGGAAATACCTTTTTAATTCGGCATCTTTCATCACTTGGATAAAACCTGTCAAAAGGATCAAACCAATATAATTACGTTCGATGATGTAAAAAATCTCACCGAGTTCTGCTGCATTCAGTGCCCTTTTTTCCCCAATTAATGTCTCGATGGCAGAAGGCTGCTCAGGCATCATCTCAGATTCATCTGGATAAGGCATTTTCGGCGGACGGTCATAGATTCCTTTTGAAAGCATGAGATTCAATGCTTCTAGATACAGATTTGTGGAATCAGAAAGATATCCGGCAAAAAGGGTGACAATGTCGTTTCGCGCTACTTTTGTCAACGTCGTTCCATAAAAGGAGACAGCCATTTGGTGCATGCGGTAAATAAAGCTTAACGCAAAAAGATCATTATAAAGACGCGGAGCTTCAAAATCGACGTCTTTCCTGGAAAATCCTTTTGGTATGGGAAATTTTTCTGAATTGAATATCTCTTTTATTTCATCCAGGCATTTTTTGGAGAAGGAAACGGCGCCTTTTAGAACAGGCATGATTTCTTCATCCTCCATATGGTGCTGGAAATATTCCAAGAAACACAGCATCGCGCTGTTCTGCATATATGTCTGCCATAGCCCGGTTATTTCAGGGCTTGTTAAAGCGTCCACTCGTTTCATAATTTAATTCCCTCATCTTCAATTATTTTCCTTATATTTTCCATGAAGAAGGAAAAATATCCTGATTTCTACTTGATTTTGAAAACAATGAAGTAGAGTTAATCTATTAGTCCACTCTATTAATTTTTCCATGCATATAATAGGACCATCTATTGGAAAAGGGGGGATATTCATGTCAAATAACAATAACAATAATAACAACAATCGCATCCTTAATGTCGACGCCGATCAAGTCCTTATCCGAGCAGAGCGAGTCATCATCCAAAATGCGAACGATGACCATGGCAGCGGATGCCGAAACCGGACAAATAATGCAGCAGATAATGTTGAATCCGCACAAGATGCAAACGCAAATGGATGCAGAAAAAGACGTTCTTGGATTTAATGTATCAAAATCATGGGATATAGCTGAGATGTCGTAATCGCTCCCAAAGATGCATATCTATTTATCAATCAAGGTCATATCCTTTTTGATTTTGGATGATATCAGCTAAACTGGAAAGAAGCACTGTTCAATCAAAACCACCAGTGTGAACTGGTGGTTTGCTCTGCGGCTGAAAGCCTCTATTACCGGCCTCGGCCTAAAAGGCCCTCCGAAAAGGTTTCCCTTTTGCACCACATTCCCTCACAAATTCTAAAGAATTACTTTACTTCTTCCGATTTTTTTCTCCCGTAAATGGGTCAAATTCCTCGAACAATGTTAATTGATCAGCCATATAGTCTTCTCTTAGCTGATTCCTAATATATTCTTGTATTTGTTTCTTATTTCTGCCCACTGTATCGACATAGAAACCCCGACACCAGAATTTCCGGTTCCCATATCGATATTTTAAGTTTGCATGTCTATCAAATATCATAAGACTACTTTTGCCTTTTAAATAACCCATGAAGTCAGATACACCTAATTTTGGCGGGATACTGACTAACATATGTATGTGATCTGGACATGCATTTGCTTCATGAATGATCACACCTTTACGCTCACATAATTCTCTTATAATTTGTCCGATACTCTTTTTATATTTCCCATAAATGATCTGCCTTCTGTACTTGGGGGCAAACACTATGTGATACTTACAATTCCATGTTGTATGTGCTAAACTATTCATGTCCTTCAAAGGGCATTCCTCCTTCTATGGTGAGGTAAAGTGGTCGGGAAACCAACTTTATCCTACCATGAAGTGAGGTTTTTTTTAATACCACGCTATAAGCTTACCGGAACCCCCGGCATAGCCAGGGGTTTTCAAAAGCATTAAATAAAAGGAAGCCCGGCTGAATGGCCGTTCTTCCAATACATACAAGGGGGCAAATTGATGAAACATTTCAAATCCAGAGAAGAAGTGCCGGATTCAGAAAAATGGGATTTAACAGACATTTTTCCAAATCAGGATGCTTGGGAAGAAGATTATGATTTGGTACTGAAGATGGCTGACCGGCTAAAGGAGTTTGATGGGAATATCCATGACGGATCCTCACTTTACGAATACTTAAAGCTGGGTGAAGAGTTGGGGTACCATTACAGGAAAGTGTATGTGTATGCGATGCTGGGGGTGGACCTTGATACAAGGAATTCAGCGGCCCATTCACTGCTTGATCGTGCATCCCAGCTTGGTCAGAAGGTAAGCGGAGCAACCTCGTTTTTCATGCCGTTTTTATTGAGCTTGGAAGAAAAGACTTTAATGGGATATTTTCAGGAAGTCGAAGGCCTCGATTACTTTAAAGAGGACCTTTTGGAATCTTTTAGATATAAACAGCATGTGCTAAGCAAGGAAAAAGAGGAAGTGCTTTCCCAAATGGGCGAGGCGCTTGCTGCCCCTAAAAATATTTTTGGCATGATAAACAATGCAGATATACGTTTCGGCGAAGTGACCGGGGATGATGGGGAGAAGGTGGAGTTAACAAGGGGGATGTACTCTAAGCTCATTGAGGATGAAGACCGTGAAAAGCGTAAGGAAGCTTATCATGCGTACTATAAGCCCTATGTGTCATCCAAAAACACCATTGCGTCCACTTTGGCTGCTGCAGTCAAAAACAACGTCCTGTTGTCAAAAATGAGAAACTATCCTTCTGCACTCGAAAAAGCTCTGTTTGGTGATAACGTCCCGAAGGAAGTTTATGAAAATCTCATTCAATCAACCAAACATAATCTGGATTCCATGATTTCTTATAACAAGCATCGAAAAGAAAAGCTGGGACTCGATGAACTGAGAGCCTATGACCTCAGTGTTCCGCTTGTATCCGGGGCAAGAAAAGAAATTTCGTTTGATGATGCTTACGATATTATGCTAAAAGCTTTGGAGCCGTTAGGAGAAGAGTATGTTCAGACGCTTGCAGGATTCAGGGAGAAGCGCTATCTCGATGTGAGGGAGACGCCTGGAAAACGATCAGGGGCTTATAATCTGGGTCTATATGGAGTACATCCATTTGTTTTATTGAATCACCATGATGACCTGGACAGTTTGTTTACCCTTGCCCACGAATGCGGCCACGCAATGCATTCCTACTATAGTTCCAACTACCAGCCGCAGATCAGTGCAGGCTATTCCATTTTCGTTGCTGAGGTGGCATCAACAGTAAATGAGATCCTTCTTATCCGCTACTTGTTGAAGCATGAAGAAGACGATCAAATGAAAAAACATCTATTGAATCATTTCATTGATGGATTTAAAGGCACTTTCTTTACACAGGTCATGTTCTCTGAATTCGAAAAAGTGATCCATGAGAAATGCGAAAGTGGAGAGCCGCTCAATGCCGATGTCTTTAATGAAGTATACGAATCCATTTATCGGGAGTACCAGGGAGATGATGTTGTATTTGATGAAGAGATCAAATACGGGTGGTCAAGAATCCCTCACTTCTATCGTCCATTTTATGTATATAAATACGCAACAGGCTACGCTTCAGCTATCGATATAGCCGACAGGCTGCTTTCAGGTGATGAGGATTCGCTGAAGAACTATCTTCAATTCTTGAAAAGCGGAAGCTCCGACTATCCGCTTGAATTGTTGAAAGGGGCAGGAGTCGATTTGACAAAGCCTGACCCTATAGACAATGCGCTGAGCATATTCAAAGAATTAGTTGAAGAACTCGCTGCATTGTAAGGAGAAAACACCCTATCCAGTTTCGGATAGGGTGTTTTTGTAGAAGTAATCAGTCATTCAATGGAATCGTATATGTCGCCTGGAACTTGAATGAGCCTGAATATTCTTGTCCAAATCCGAAAACAGAAACTCTCGTAATATCATCATAGATGAAAGATAAAGATGAATGGGCAAGAATGGTCCTTGTAACATTTCCTGAAGTCCGTTCAAAAATAACGTTGATTCCATCGTCGCTGAAGTTTTCAATGGTTCCAGCAAGAACAACAGGGATATCATTGCCTTCTACATCAAAAATGATATTTGCCTGTGTATTGGATGAACCAGCAAAAGGTGCACAGTTTTCAAAAGTCAGTGTTTTGAGTCTGTCACGTTCAGGACGCGGCGGACAGGTGTCAACCCAGCCAAGCGGCCCCATGCAATGTTTTTTGCAAGACATATAATCACCTCCTTGCTGATAGAATATTCACCATCTATCAAAATTGATTGGATTATTCGGCAGTCTTTAACGGATTAATAGTTTGAATATTTTTGAAACTATATTGAAAAAAGTCATTTAATGTGATTAAATTAAATAAACTGTATAGTCGGTTTATGGAAAAAGGGGGATTTGGGATGAAGACAACAACCATTAGCAATGTAAAAGAGGCTATCATCCGTTTTAAGGAACTGGATGAAAAGATTTGCCACTTAAATGACATTTTAAGCTTGGTATCTTGGGATCAAAAAACAAAGGCACCGAAAAAGAGCGCGTCTATTTTTGCTTCGGCGATCGGAACTCTCTCAACGGAAACATTTAAATTAGCTATATCTGATGAAATGACAGAGTTATTGGAATATCTTTCGCTCGATGAGAATTCTGCAGAGCTGGAACTTGAAATGGCTGCAGCAGTAAGGGAAAGGAAAGCACATTCACGAAAATTAGCGAAAATTCCTGAAGCGATGTATAAAGAGTACTCCATCCTGGTATCGAGGGCTAATGCCGTCTGGGAAGAAGCGAGGGAAAAAAGTGATTTTTCTATTTTTGAAGAAACGCTGGGAAAAATCGTTTCTTATACAAAGAAATTCATTGAACTATATGGATATGAAGGCCATCCATATAATGCACTGCTGGAAGATTATGAACCGGGATTGACTGTAGAGAAGCTGGACCCGCTTTTTGCAGAGCTTCGTACGAGGAGTGTGGCACTTCTTGATCGCCTGAAGCGAAAAGGTGCAGAACCGGCAGTAGATTTCCTGGAAGCAGATTATGAGATTGAAAAACAAAAAGAATTCAATTCCTTCATTGTTCCGAAGCTAGGGTTCGATATGGCAGCTGGGCGTCTGGATGAATCAGCGCATCCATTTGCACAGCCCATCAATACAGGAGATGTCCGGTTGACCACCAGATATCGTCTTAACAATATGAGAACGGCTATTTTCGGAACGATCCATGAATCCGGACACGGGATGTATGAGCAAGGAATCAATCCTGACTATGAAGGAACTGTCCTCCGTGAAGGAGCTTCATTTGGCATTCATGAATCTCAATCCCGTTTCTACGAGAATTTTATCGGAAGAAGCAGCTCGTTCTGGAATCATTTTTATCCAAAGCTCCAAGAACATTTTCCGGAGCAGCTGAAGGATGTAGAACTTGATGCATTTTGCCGTGGCATCAATCAAGTCGCACCGTCTTTTATTCGTGTGGAGGCTGATGAACTGACTTATAATCTCCATATCATGGTTCGTTATGAAATTGAAAAAGGATTGTTTGATGGAAGCATCGAAGTGAAAGATCTTCCGAAAGTATGGAATGAAAAAATGAATGAGTATTTGGGGATTACGCCTCCTAACGATAGCCTTGGGGTTCTTCAGGATGTGCATTGGTCTTTCGGCGGATTCGGGTATTTTCCTTCCTATTCCCTTGGAAACCTTTATGCAGCCCAAATCTACTATACTTTGAAAAAAGAACATCCGGAATTGGAAAGTTTCATCGAAAAAGGAGAACTTTCTTTTATCAGGGAATGGCTCAGAGAGCGCATCCATCAATATGGAAAACTCTTTACCCCAAATGAACTGATTGTTAAAGCCACTGGAGAGGAACTCAATGCCTCTTATTTAATGAACTATCTGGAAGAAAAATATTCAAGAGTCTATAAACTCAATGCAGTGTGATAATAATGGATAACTGTTCTGTGAGAGAATCAGCGTTTTATCACCGGATAAACGAAGATAAAATTTTTGTTCGGCGCATTGGGAAAGGGAAACCTATTCTTTTCCTTCATGGAGGTCCGGGAGGGGAGCACCGTTTCTTTCTCCCTCATATGGCGCCGCTCTCAGAAGCGTTCGAATTGATATTTTATGATCAAAGAGGATGCGGGAAATCCGTTGCTCCAAGCGGGGCATCATTTACGATGATGCAGGAAGTAGAAGCATTGGAAACCCTTAGAAAAGAACTGAAAATAGATCAGTTGAATATTGTAGGCGAATCGTGGGGGTCCATGCTCGCTCTTTTATATGCAGCCAAGTATCCTGAAAATGTTGAGAAGTTAGTGTTGACAGCTGCTGTCGGCACTTCATATGAGGGTTTTGGTGTGTTTGAAAGAAACTTGAATGATCGGTTGAAAGATGAAGACAAAAATCTGTTGGAATTGCTTTCTGCGAAGTTTGAAAAGGGAGAGGCAGAGCTGAAAGAAATCTTTGCAGTCCTTGATCCTTATTATGTTCATTCCCCTGAGGCTGCTGCGTGGAAAGCAGACACATTCAGCAATGCTTCAGTAAATGAAGAGATGGGGAAGGAAATTCGTGAGAACTACGATTTGAGGGGGAAACTGTCTCATATCAGCCATATTCCCATCCTTATTTTACAGGGAGAATCCGATATCATTTCACCTAAGGAGCTTGAAGAGCTTCTTCTAAAAGATCTTCCTCACGCTGAACTTAAGGTCATTCCTGAGTGCGGGCATTGGACTGTAGTAGAAAAACCGGTGGAAGTGATGCATCACATAAGTGAATTCTTCCAATGAAAAACAGGCTGGAGCCCCCAGCCTGTTTTTGTATTGGTGTATTTGTCGGAAATCAATCGCCGTTAAAGAGATCGAATAATCCTTTCGCAACGCTTCCTTCGTCTTTAGCTCCACCCCTTGAAGGCATTGCGGAAAACACGCGGCTTGCCAATCGGCTGAATGGTAGGGATTGTACCCAAACGATCCCCGGTCCTCTTAATGTGGCAAAGAATAATCCTTCTCCGCCGAATAAAGCGGTTTTGACACCTTTCACGAATTCGATATTGTAGTCCACTCCGCTCGTCATAGCGACCAGACACCCTGTATCCACACGAAGGGTTTCGCCAGGCTGCAGGTTTTTTTGATGGAGCGTCCCGCCTGCATGGATGAATGCCATTCCGTCCCCTTCGAGCTTTTGCATGATGAATCCTTCGCCACCGAAGAATCCTGTCCCCAATTTGCGCTGGAATTCAATACCGACTGAAACGCCTTTTGCTGCTGCAAGGAACGCATCTTTTTGGCAGATAATTTTCCCGTGCCGGCTTAAATCAAGTGGAATGATCTTCCCAGGATAAGGAGAAGCAAAGGAAACTCTTCTTTTGACATATCCTTGATTGGTAAAAGCCGTCATAAAAAGACTTTCACCCGTCAGTACGCGTTTTCCGGCATTGAAGAGCTTTCCGACAAAGCCGCCGCCGTCTGCAGAGGAACCGTCTCCAAAGATCGTTTCCATCTGGATATCATCTTCCATCATCATCAAACTTCCTGCTTCGGCAACGACCGTTTCCTTTGGATCCAGCTCCACCTCGACAAACTGCATATCATCCCCGTAGATTTTGTAATCTATTTCATGATTGTTCATGTCCATACCGCCTCCTGAAATTATGTACCTTTATAAGCTTATTGTATTAGATTGGAAGAATATCTCCAATAGGAATATTTGTCGTTTGCAAAAAATACACACAATTAGATGGTGAAGGGAATAAACAGACTCACTGTGTTAAGGGGGAGGATCATAGCATTTTCCGTTCGTTGAAAAACATGGTATGATAGAGGCTGATTATTGATTTTATTAAAGGAGATGTTAATAATGGCGAAAAAAGGATACATATTAATGGAAAACGGCGGAAAAATCGAATTTGATCTTTTCCCGAATGAAGCTCCAGGAACAGTTGAAAACTTTGAAAAATTAGCGAACGAAGGCTTCTATAATGGATTGACTTTCCACCGCGTCATCCCTGGATTTGTCAGCCAAGGAGGAGATCCTAACGGAAATGGTACAGGCGGCCCAGGCTACACAATCAAATGCGAAACAGAAGGCAACCCTCATACACATACGGAAGGTGCTTTTTCCATGGCGCATGCAGGGAAAAACACTGGCGGAAGCCAATTCTTCATCGTTCATGAACCACAGCCTCACTTGAATGGCGTGCATACTGTATTCGGCCAAGTTACTTCAGGCATGGATATCGTAAAAGCCATGAAAAATGGAGACGTTATGGAGAAAGTTGAAGTATTCGAAGCTTAATGACATCAAAAAACGCTTGGGACAATTGAGTCCACAAGCGTTTTTTTTGTTCCCGGGTTTTTATGCTAACTTAGAATTTGCTGTTTCCTGATTTCTTTCGCCTGACATGCGGTCGATTGCAAGATAAATGATTCCCGCAATGATGCAGCCGATTCCAAGTCCTGTAAACAGTGCATTCCCCAAGGAGTGATCCAGCAAATATCCAGATATCAACGGTCCTATGGCGCCGCCCAGGATCCATTGAAGTCCTGATGCCCCCATATAGGTTCCTCTTAAATGTTCAGGTGCAATATTGGAAATGAAAGTCATTTGAACCGGAGACATCAGCATCTCTCCAAGGGTATACACCGCATAAACGATTAGAAGCACAATCAATATCACGGAAAAACTGGAATGATGTTGATAAAAGTATCTTGGCAGCCATGCAAGTGCAACCATTCCAAGTCCAAAAAATATGGTGCCGGAAAGCATGACAGATCCAATTTTCTTCTTGCCTGCCCATGATGCAATCGGCAGCTGGAACAGGACAACGAGTAAACCATTCATTGCCATTAAGTAAGGGAACGGATTTTGTGATTCTGTCAGGTGCTTTAGTTCCAGATCGAAATGAAGTGGAAGCATCCCCTCTGTCTGGGAGAAACTCATGGAAATGACAATCCCGGTCAGAATGAAGGCCAAAAGCAGTTTGTCATCCAAAAGTACTTTAAAAGGGGAAGGCAAGGAATCTTTTTTGCCCCCTTGCTTTGTTTTTCCTGATTGCTGGGATTGTGACGACGGCAGACTTTCATGAATCCAGACAGCGACGATTATGGCATAGAGAAAAACGGATGAAGCTGTAATGAAAAAGATGATTGATTTTGAAACGAGAATGATCGATGCCCCAATCAATGGTCCTGTTGCAGCGCCTATATTGTGTCCAAGCCTTAATAGACCAAATGCTTCAGTCCGCTGCTCAGGCGGCGTGACATCTGCTACCATGGCTGATGCAGCAGGATGGAATAATGAATTTAAAAATCCCATGAAAGCAGAAAGGATGACAAATGCGATAAAACTGTCAAAATAGATAAATCCCAGCATGACAAACCCATTCCCTGCCATTGAAGCAATCATGACGGGTTTGCGCCCATATTGATCCGCAAGCCTTCCGCCAAGCATCGTTCCGACAACAGAAGTTACGGGACCAACTGCCATAACAACTCCTACAAGCCATAAAGAATCGATTTTATCTTTTAAATAGAGAGCGAGGAAAGGCATCAGCATCATAAAGGCAATGCCGTTCATGGCTTCTCCCGCAAAGCGGATCCAGACATTTCGGTCAAGCCCTCTTAAATTTTTAAACGAGTTCATTTCTTCACCAACCTAATTGACAAAATATACTATCCTCATCATAACCTGAATTTTCGCTCACTTCATAAATTTAGAAATTTCAATCAATTAAAGGCCAGGGATTTTCCGAATGGATTGACGCTTGTGTCAATTTTGGGTATGTTTAGGAATAATGAGTTGGTTTGGAGGGATGGTTCGATGTCGCCAAGGACTTCTGAACAAAATGAAAAAATACGGATAGAGCGGATCGGACAGATTCAGAGGGCTGCCATGGAAGTGTATGTAGAGAAAGGACTCCTTGCCTCTGAAATCGGTGACATTGCAAAGAAAGCAGGAATCGCAAGAGGGCTCGTTTACTACTATTATAAGGATAAAATGGACCTTTACCGCGAATTGTTCTCGCTTTACTTGGATGCCGCCAGTGTGTTCATCCGCAATCAGCTGACAAAAGAGGGAGAACCGTTTGAAAGGTTGAAAAATTATACAATGTTTTACCTTGATATGGCGTATAAACAGCCTGTTTTATCCAAGTTCTATGGCAAAATGGAGAAGGATCTCGAAATAGTATTTTCCTCAGAAAAAGACAGCATCAGTGAAAAATATATTCAGCCGAGTCATGATTATTTATTAAGAGCATTTGAAAATGCAATTGAAAATGGCCATTTGAAATCATATGATCCAAAGCTGATGGTGAACCTCTATTGGGGTGCGCTGAATGGCGTGCTGGATTTATTTGCGGATGGTTATATTGCTGCTGAGGAGATGGAAGAAAAGAAAAATGAAGTAGTTGAATTGATATTTGAAGGGCTGAAATAAAAAGAGATCATCTTTTTTGATGATCTCTTCATTATTCCGCTGGCTCGAGCAGGACTTCATTTTTATCATCGTAAACACGCTCAATATGCTGCTCGCCCCAAGCACATAAGCTGTCTAAAATGCCTTTTAAGGACCATCCATACTCAGTCAGTGAGTATTCAACCTTTGGAGGAACCTGATTATAGATTTCGCGATGGATCACTCCGTCGTCTTCCAATTCACGCAGCTGCTGTGTCAGCATTTTTTGTGTGATCCCCGGCATCAGTTTCTTCAATTCGCTAGTCCTTTTTGTGCCTTTTATCAAGTGGCATAGTATGACGACCTTCCACTTACCGCCAATGACTTCCAATGCGGCTTCGACCGGTATATTATATTTTTTCATTAAGGCTGTCACTCCTTTTTAACAGTACGATTGTTACATCATAACACTTACATCCGCAGTTCACCAGTACGTTACTTAAAAGTACCTATGGATCAAAAATGACACCATAAAATAGGACACTAACTAGTTGACACTTCATCAGTTTAGTTATAAACTGATAACAAGATCAGAAAGCGAGGTGGCAGAATGGAGAAACCATTTAAGAATAAAGCAGGCAGAAAAGCAGGAGAACGCCTGGGGTTATTAATATGGTTCCGTTTATCAAGGGTTTTTAACCAGAGCGTTAAAGAATCCAACCAGCATCTGAAAGAATGGAATTTAACAACCGCCCAATTTGATGTATTGGTCCAGGTGGGAAGCCATAATCGATTATCACAGCAGGAACTGGCTGCTAAGCTGCTCGTTTCAAAAGGAAATATTACTCAGCTTTTAAGCAAAATGGAATCTCTTGGCTACATTAAACGGGAGCAGGAATGGAAAACAAAATATCTGTCTCTTACAGAAAAGGGTCAAGAGCTTTTTAACCAGGCAGTCCCGAGTCAGGAACAGTTCCAAGCTGCCCAATTCGATGTATTGACAAGGGATGAGAAAAAACAGCTGCTAAATTTACTGAAAAAGATACAAAAAGGATGAATGGAGGAATTAATGATGGAATTAAAGGGAATTCACCACGTTTCAGCTATTACAGCCAAAGCAGGAGAGAATTTTTCATTTTATACAAAAGTACTGGGGCTTCGTCTCATTAAGAAAACGGTCAATCAAGATGACACTTCCGTCTATCATTTATTTTATGGTGATGAAGTGGGAAATCCGGGCACCGAATTGACCTTTTTCGAAATCCCGATGGCTGCCCGCAATCATGATGGGAATAACAGCATCTCTTCCCTCTCTTTAAGAGTTCCAGATGACGCTGCATTGGAATACTGGAAAAAACGTTTTACAGAGTTCAATGTGGAACAAGAAGAAATCAAAGAAAGAGCCGGACGACAAACATTGGCTTTCAGAGATTTTGAGGGCCAGCGCTTCCAGTTGGTTTCTGATGAAAATGATCATGGTGTCAAAGGCGGCACTCCATGGGAGAAAAGCCCGATTCCAATGGAATATGCCATTCGCGGATTGGGTCCAGTCAAATTGACCGTTCCTTTTGGGGAACCTACTGCAGGAGTCCTCACCGAGATTATGGGGTTCCGTTTTAAAGGATCATATTCTGCTGAAGTTGAAGGACAGATGGATATTCAAGTATTTGAGACAGGAAAAGGCGAAAGCGGCGCTGAAATCCATATCGAAGTCCGCAACGATCTTCCACATGAAAGACAAGGCAGAGGCGGGGTCCACCATGTAGCATTCCGGGTTGAAGATGAAGAGGAGCTCCGTAAATGGATTGAACATATCCGCAGCTCTCGTTTCCCTAACTCTGGTTTCGTCGACCGCTTTTACTTCAAATCCCTTTATTTCAGGGAACCGAATGGCATTCTATTTGAACTGGCAACTGATGGACCGGGATTTGCAACAGATGAGGATTTGGAACATCTAGGTGAATCGTTGGCACTGCCGCCATTTTTAGAACCGCACCGTGAAAGTATTGAAGCAAAATTAAAACCGCTTGATACAATATCAGAATAGGAGGGATCTCAAGTGAAGCATCTATTTAAACAAGGTACGAATCCTGATGCTCCGGTCTTGCTGCTGCTCCATGGGACAGGAGGAACAGAGCATGATCTTCTGACGATTGGAAGTATGATTTCTGAGGGATCCTCCATTTTGAGCGTCCGAGGGAACGTGTCAGAAAATGGTATGCCCCGCTTTTTCCGACGTCTGTCGGAAGGCGTATTCGATGAGGAAGACTTGATTTTTCGTACAAAAGAGCTGAATGAATTTCTGGATGAAAGTTCAAAAACATATGCATTTGATCGGAAAAATGTGATTGCTGTTGGCTACTCCAACGGTGCCAACATTGCCGGAAGCCTGCATTTTCATTTCAAAGATGCACTTAAAGGATCCATCCTTTTTCATCCGATGGTTCCAAGAAGGGGAATTGAACTCCCGGATCTGAAGGGAACACCTATATTCATCGGGGCAGGAACGAATGATCCTTTGATCCCGGCAGCAGAAACGGAAGAACTGGCAAAGTTCTTAACAGATGCCGGAGCTAATGTGAAAACTCATTGGGAACAACAGGGTCATCAACTGACTGGCGGCGAGGTTCAAGCTGCAAAAGAATGGCTTCGATCTTTATAGAATCATCATGTTCCAGTCAATTTGAAATAAAACCTTCTCAAATGAAATACGCTTGAAAAAGGTCTATACTAAATTCATCTGATGGTGAAGGAGAGTATAGAATTGGAAAATAATATAAAAGTACGTGAAGCAATTTGGGAAACTGTAGATGGACTCGATGAGGAGCAGCTGAATACACGTCCCGAACCTGAGAGCTGGAGCATCATGGAAGTGTTGGAACATCTTTATTTAATGGAGGTAGTCCTGACGAAAGGGATGATGAAGCAGCTGGAAAGCGGGGAGGAGAAGGAAGCGGAAGATAAACCGATTCAACTGACTGTCGATCGAAGCAGAAAAGTGGATGCGCCATCACATGTCCAGCCGACAGGAGAGGTCAAATCGCTTGATGATATGAAAGAAAATTTAGCGTCTTCAAGGGAAATGCTGTTGGATTTTGCGAACAATGCCGACCAAGAAAAATTAAAGCAGAAAGCGATGCCTCATCCCGTCTTTGGCATGATGAGCCTTGACCAGTGGATTCCTTTCATTGGCTACCATGAAGAAAGACATCGTCTTCAAATAGAAGAGATTAAACAAAAATTAGTAGTAAAATAATTTAAGAAAAGACGCAGCCGGAATATTCGACTGCGTCTTTTACTATTTGCTATAAAAGTTTTCGGTGTAATATGGCTGGGATTGATCTCCGAAAGCCACTCCGACACCGAGATATTCGAAATCCTTCTGCAGGATGTTTTTCCTGTGGCCAAGGGAGTTCATCAGACCTTCATGTGCGAAGATGCTGCTGTTCTGGCCATAGGCAAGGTTCTCCCCGGCAGCAAGAAAGTAGATATCGTCTTCATGCATGCGGTCAAATGGGGACTGCCCCTTTGGATTGGTGTGGTCGAAGTATTGATTTTCTGCCATATCTTCACTATGTTTCAGTGCTGTCTTTTGAACATGTTCATCCCAGGTCAAGTATGGGAGACCATGTTCCACCCTTGCAGCATTTGTAAGGTCGAATAGCTGGTACTCAAACCCTTTTTCAAGTGAGCTGCTTGGTGTGGTATAATACTGATTTTTGTCCTGCTCCAGTTTTTGATCGATGATTTGAATAGCAGTCACGGTATTCTGTTCATGTTTATCATAAAAAATGGTTACATAGCTGTTATCCATATGGTAAACATCATATTCCCCGTTTGATTCAATTTTGTAGAATACGAGTCCTTTCCTCATTTCGGACATCGGCTTCCCTAATTTCTCCCTTACCGAATCCCTCGGACTGCCGATTTTGATTCCAGTCTTTGATGAAAGAAGGTCCTGATCGGTATAAAGTGCATTTACTTTTCCGCCAGAATCATAGGATATCATCATGAAATTCTGGTAATTTTGATGATAGGCATTCCAATGAGTGCCATATTCGTTTTCGGTGCTGCGCTTAGGTGCGCCAACTGTTTGTTCCACATTTTGTTTCGTATCGCCAAGTTCTATATTATAGACGGAGAATGTCTGATTTTCTGGTTTTGCTAAATCAGGCTTCTCTGCTTTCGCCGTATCCTGATTCTGAACATCCGCATTCATTAAATCTTTTATTTCAAGCGTCAGCTGCTTCCATTGCACCTTAGCATTTTCCAATGCTTCTGCTGTGGCCGGATCATTTTTAATGGCATCGAAACGTGAAGTGATCGGCTCTAATTCCTTTGAATGAAGAAGCTGCTCCATCTTGCCTTCCCACATGGGCTTTGTCATAAATAGTACAACAATTACTACAAGTGCTGAAAAAAATCTGCGCAAATAATCTACCTCCAATCTATCCATCATTGTAACCCAATTTTTTTTGTCAGATAAGGATACAGGAGCCTTATTCTAAAAAAGATTGCTGGGTTCTTTTCCTTTTCCCGGGAAGGGAAACTCTAAACAGCTTGTCGTTAGCAACATTCAATCAGCCAGGGAATATGATGGGAGGAAAGAAGGTGGAGGTGACGTCATGGCAGTGGTTAAAGCAAAGCCAGCTGACATCAATTTATTGGCAAGGCTGTTGAGGGCAGAAGCCGAAGGGGAAGGAAGAAAAGGAATGCTTCTCGTCGGAAATGTAGGGATCAACAGGGTAAGGGCAAATTGCTCCGATTTCAAAGGGCTGAGGACAATTCCACAGATGGTCTATCAGCCGCACGCATTTGAGGCGGTTCAAAAAGGCTATTTTTATCAAAGGGCAAGGGAAAGCGAAAAAACGTTGGCGAGACGTGTGGTGAAAGGCGAAAGTTTTTGGCCGGCTAAATACAGTCTCTGGTACTTCAGACCGCCAGGAAATTGTCCTTCGACATGGTATGATCAGCCTTACGTTTCCAGATACAAGCTTCACTGCTTCTACGAACCGACAGCAGGAACATGCCAGAATGTCTACAATACATTTTAAAATATCTTTTCAATTTCTTGGAAATGCTTTACAATTAAGGTCGAAAATCGATTAATTTGGGGGCATTGGATTGGAAGGAAAAAATACTATTCATCAAACTCCCTATTCTAATACGGGCTTTTTTTCAGCAAAAACAATGGAGCTCCTTCAAGCGAAAATGAAGCGTAAATCATTCAAAAAGGACGCTTATTTGTTTTTAGAACATGATGAATCACATGAATTGTTCTATGTTCTTGATGGAGGTGTGAAAATTACAAAAACCACTGAAGATGGAAAGGAACTGGTACTCTATACGCTGCATAAAGGAGATCTATTCGGCGAGCTTGGATTGGATGGAGAAACGAAACATCGATTCCAATCAAAAACAACAGCTGATAGTGTGATCGGCGTCATTCCTACTTCTGATATGGAACAAATCATCATCCATAATGGAGAAGCTGCCCTCGAACTTATTAAATGGATGGGGAGGATGAATCAGTTCATCCATTCGAAGCTGCGCGATTTAATGCTCTACGGTAAAAATGGCGCCCTTTCTTCCACCCTTATCAGGCTATCGCATTCTTACGGAAAAATCGTGCCTGAGGGGATCCTGATTAATAAAAAATTAAAGAATAACGAATTGGCCGAAATGATTGGTACATCGAGGGAAACCATTAACCGTATGCTGAACGGCTTGAAGAAAATCCATGTCATAGACTATTGCGGGACAGGGGAAATCATCATTCTGGATATGGAATATTTAAAGCTTCAATGCCATTGTGAAGGGTGCCCCATCGATATTTGCAGAATATAGTATTCGAAAAAACTCGCCGGTGATTACGGCGAGTTTTTTGTTCAGCCTATTAATCTTCTTCAGCAGTATTTATTTCTACCACGATTGTGGTAATGAGTACAATACCCAGTATTGAGACCAGTGTCACCGTAAACATATTCTCATCTCCTACCAAGTTTTATAGCCGATGGACCCCGGAGGTGCATGCTCGATCATATGCATGATTGGAATCGTATAGGCCACAAAAATAAGCGCGAACGAAATGCCGATCCAGATCCACCAGTTTTCGAGAAATCGGGGAGTTCCTGACTGATCGCTTTCTGCCAACGGAAACTCCACTTGATCTTCTCTGTCCAATGCTTTCGGGGAAACGAACATGGACATGGCCACAATATAAATGAGAAGCATGGCAGAAAGGAACAAAATCGATCCGCCGATGGCCATTGTTACATGGTTGGCAACAATACCGTTGAACCATTCAAGTGCTGTTTTTTTTCCATTGTAGCCTGCATAGGACGTTCTCCTTGGAGCACCCATCAGTCCAAGGATATGCTGGGAAGTTGACATGAGAAGCATACCGATCGCCCAAGTGATGATTTGTATGAATGCAAGCTTCTTCAAGGAGTTCGTGAACTTGCGGCCGGTCAGATACGGAACGAGCCAGAATGTCAATCCCATGAATGTCATTGCTACCGGGGTGCCGACCGTAATATGGAAGTGCCCCACTATCCAAAGGGTATTATGGACGACTTCATCGAGCTGGAAGCTTGCATTAATGATACCGCCTGCTCCGCCGGGGATGAAGAATACCATTGCGATGAAAATGGAAGTAAATCGGATATCCTTCCAAGGAAGTTTGGTGAACCACCCGAATAGTCCTTTTCCGCCTTTTTGCCTTCCAGCTGTTTCAAATGTGGCAAACATCGAAAACGCTGTCATCAACGAAGGGATGATAACCATGAATGTCAGGCACGTCTGAAGGAATTTCCAGAATGCCGGTATTCCCGGTTCTACCATTTGGTGGTGGAAACCGACTGGAATGGAAAACAGAATAAATAAGACAAACGCTAAGCGGGCAAGTGAATCACTGAATACTTTTCCGCCGATGATTTTTGGTACTACGGTATACCATGCCATATAGGCAGGCAGTAGCCAAAAATAAACAAGCGGATGGCCGAAGTACCAAAATAGCGTACGGCTGAGTTCGACATTAATGGTTTCGGTCCATCCGAATGCCCAGGGGATAAATTGAAAAACGACCGTTGCGACTACCCCAAGGCAGGCGATGATCCACAATATGATGGTCGATACTGTCATAAATGCAAATAAGGGACTTAAAACGCCTTTATTCCTGCGCTTCCATGAAGCATAGTGGCCCAGGATGGCAAAACCGGCTATCCATGTGCCGATAATGAAGAGGGCAAGACCTACGTAATACCAGCCGCTTGCCTTTAACGGCGCGTAAAATGTATACAGGACAGAGGCTTTGCCGGATATGATCATGACGGTGGCCATTACAGTTCCGATGGTCATGACGTAAAATCCGAGCCAGGAGACGCTGCGAACCTTTGGGCCAAAATCGCCGAGTGTTTTGCTGACGCCTGTTATAAAGAAAGCAAAGATAAAATAGGTAGTGAAAATAAGGGCAAGCAAGACACCGTGTACGGTGAGGATTTGATAATAATCAAGCCATGCAGGAAGCTTTAGGGCATTGTTCCTTATAAAAACCTGCATTAAGCCGCAAAACGTGCCGATGAGAAATGCGAAATATGCAACATTTATATATGAAAGAGCGAGTCGGCGTTCATTTTTATGAATCATGGCTGGTACACCTCGATTTCTGTCTGCATGAATTGATGGCCTGATCCGCAATACTCATTGCAAAGGATCAAATATTTTCCCGGTTTTTGAAATGTGTAGCTTTTTGTATTGATCTGGCCGGGCACTGCCATCATGTTCACTTTTGTATGAATGATTGTAAAACTGTGCGTCACATCAGCACTGGTTACTTTAAATATGATTTCTTTCCCCGCAGGAACCCTTATTTGTGACGGTTTATATCCGAAAGCCATCCCAACAATCGCGACTTGATACCTATTATCATCAAGCTTCACCACTCCTGGGTGATCGAATGGGGGTGTCTGATCGACTTTCTTCGGATCAATGGTCATCATCCCGCCTGCAGGAGTATGGTTTTGCCCGAAAGCATTGATCCCGATGATGGTCAGGAAAAGTATTAATGATAAAATTCCAAATGAGAGCCAAATTTTTTCGTATCGATGTAAATGCATGATTCCACCTGCTTCCTGAATAAATTACCTTTGAAGATAAAAGGCATATACCGAAAACCACATTAACGTGATGATGCCTCCGATCATAAGAACACTGATCAATGTACCAACTAAAGAAACTTCTTTCTCCCGCTTTTCTTTGGCCATAATTTTCACCTCGCTAAACTCTATGCATCAAGCATAATGCTGTACAATGTCTCCATACTGTGACTTTCATCACACTTTTAGAGGTTTATTGGCAGCTGTTAAAAATTTGTCAAATATATTGGATGGCAGAGAAACGCAAAAAATCCCGGATGGGAATCCATCCGGGATGATATGAACTATTATTTTTTTCGTTTTTGGATTTCTTCAGTGACTACAATGGCGAGGTCGTCATTGCCGAAAAGAGAGAGGACGTTCAGCAAGGTTTGATCAGCAATTTCTCCTGCCTCTTCTTTTGGAACAGTGAGTGCCAATGCCTCTTTTAAAGCGGGATTTGCCGCCTGATCCGGGTAGGCTTTCAAGTATAGTTCCTCAGGGGTGAGATCCTGATTGATGCACCACTGGGCAAAAACGAGAATCATCATGTTTTCTTCCCGCTGGTAATTTTGGATGATTTGTTCTTCTAGTTCTTTTTTATTCATTGAATTATTTCTCCTTTTTCGCTGCTATCGTTATCGTATCAGCAAAAAGTTGTGATGACCAGCCTTCTTTCGTTTATTATTCTTTCAGAGGTGTGTATAATAATGAAAGGTAATGTTACAGGAAAGGACGTGGGTTGCATGGAAATCAAAGACCATACAGCAGAGAAATTGAACGATCCAACAGGCATTTTAGTTGGGGATCGTTACGAATACATATTGAATATCGAAGTGGATGAAGAGGATGAACTTTATTCTGAGCACGGCTTGGGTGTAAAGCTCATTTTGGCTGTGGATGAAAATGGTTCACGCATTGCACAATACCAGCTTTATGAGCAGGTAACAAATAAGTTCTTTGATTTTGGCCTCGAAGAAGACGAGGAAAAAATGTTGAAGGAATACTGCATGGAACACTTACCAGAATGAAGAAATGAAGAAGGTGAACGGATGTTTAAGTCATTCGTTCATCTTCTTTTTTATTTTATTTTAATCCCTTCGGAGGAATAGATGGTGATCACCACTTGTCCCCCTGTAACTTTTGATCGGATGAGAATCGGTTGATTATGCGGGTTTTTGAACGTAAAATCAGGGCCATACCAACTGACGGTTGCATCCCTTTTCGGAGGTACATAAGGAACCTTCCTGCTATGAGAATAACGTTCGAGTATTGTTACGCCTGCCTTATCAACGGCATTGAAAAGTGTCGAGGAAACTTGGCAGATGCCACCTCCGACACCCTCTGAAAGTTCGCCTCGAATAATGATGGGAACCGGCAGATACCCTCTGTCTTTTGTCCGTTTCCCTACAGTTTGATTAAAGGAAAATGTTTCATTCGGAAAGATGACGGTATTGTTGATGGCTGCAGCAGCCAGTTGGATATTATTCGATCTCTCTGCGTTTCCCGGATTGAAGTAGGTAATATAGCGGCCGATCACTTTCGTTTTTATTTGTGAAAGCAGTTCACTGTCCACTTTCGGATATACGGGCTTCAAAGGAATTTCGAATTGCTTCGCACCTTTTTGAAAGTAACTCATAAAGTAGGCTTTCTTGAATTTTCCTGGATCCAAACGATGGCCATTATGTTCGCCCACAAGATTGCCGGAAGCATCAATAAATGCGTTTTGCGGCGGGGTATACACCTTCTTTTCGAGCGTATGAATGTAAAGATTTAATTCATCGTGGTTAATCACTGCGCTATCGAACGGTGCCAGCTGAAAATCTTCCCTTGTGGTTGTGCTTATCGGAAATCCGTCGTGAAGAAGGGTGATCTCTCCGTTATTAACAGGAGCGGATGCGATCGTCAGGGCAAGCGTGAACAACATTTTCATCATTTATCACTCTCCTTGTCGGACTCTTACCCTGCCACTTGTTCAAGCAATGGATCAATATTCACTTTCCATGGCGAAATGGGGGAAGTCCTGATAAGAGTAAAGGAAATGACAGTTGAAGATGATCCGTTTTCTTCACTCAAAATTTTCACTTTCACCGGGACGGATGCATAGAGGGCAGTCTCACTGGCTTTCGCATGGGATAGAACCTCCCATTGAATGTTTTCAAGCTTTTTGAATTCATTCAATTTCTTATTTAAATCCTTTTTATTAGATACAGCGATTTTCCTGGTCAATCCTTTGTCTGCATTTTTGATTGCCACCATGAAGACATTCATCAACTCAGATGGTGGGAGAGATGCGATAAATTCATCGAATCTTCCTGCAGCCTTTAAAATCATCACTTGATGGGCGAGATCAGAACGTTCAGTACTATGCGTTGTACTTCCGGTAAAGTGGATGCAGAAGTGGCCGGGGAAATTATTGGGCAAAGCACCTGCTCCGTGCGGCATTCCGTGCATGGAACCGGCAATCAAGCGGCTAGGAGTCATGATCAGGATGGCCCGTCTTCTCCAGCTCCACTTTCCGCCATAAATGTCCTTCATAATAGCTGTATCCTTGACGGTCAACGGCTGTACATCTGCATGATGAGAACCCGCTCTCCTCTGAACGACAAAACTTTTCCCGCTCTCAATATCAATGACGGTAAAGATGGATTTCCGCGGGAGTGCCTTTTCAACTTCCTCCCAGTGGGGAGCCTCAACTTGAAAGTCGATGGGAGGCGCCTCAGATGCATTTACAGCTTGCGGTATTGTAATGGAAATAAAAATGCAAAAAGCTAAGAACGTATTTTTCATTGATTCATTCAACTCCAACTCATATTCACAAGGATTAGTTTTTACTAAAAATGAAACGGGATAGCATTAAATATTTGGAAAAATCATTCATGAGTATTTGATTGGGAAAAGGAATCATGTTGACTCCCGTCGAATAGGTACATTAACACAGCATTTATCTATCTATCAGGGGGACTCCATGAAAAATAAACCTAACTTTTTAATTGTCATATCATTTGATTGTTTATCAGGTCTGGATTTTCCCGTCTTGGAACAACTGCCGAATTTTAAGGAATTTCTACATAAAGCTTCTTATTCCAAAAATGTTGAATCCATTTATCCTTCTGTCACTTATCCATGCCACGCAACGATAGTGACAGGCAAGCTTCCTAAGAATCATGGGATCATCAATAATACGTTCATACAGCCAGGATGGGAATCTCCGGACTGGTATTGGGAGCGAAAATATATCAAGGGAACAACGCTTTACGATGAAGCAAAAAAAGCAGGGATGAAAACGGCGGCGCTTCTATGGCCAGTCACAGCAAAAGCGGATATCGACTATAACATGCCTGAAATCTTTGCCAATCGGCGCTGGCATAATCAAATACTTGTTTCGTTAATGAATGGCACTCCAATGTATCAGCTTGAGATGAACAAAAAGTTCGGCCATATCCGAAAGGGGCTCAATCAGCCTGCTCTGGATGATTTTGTACTGGAGTCGACTGTCCAGACGATAAAAGACAAAAAGCCAAACCTGCTGCTTGTCCATTTCACCGATTTGGACACACAGCGGCACTATCATGGATTTTCATCTAAAGAGGCTATGGACGCCATAAAACGCCATGATGACCGTCTTGGCCGGATCATCTCCGCATTGAAGGAAGCGGGTATCTTTGAAGAGTCAGCTGTCATTGCTCTGGGGGACCATAGTGCACTCGATGAGTCGAAAGCAATCAAATTGAATGTGCTGCTTCAGAAGAGGGGCTTGCTTACAGCTGATGAAAAAGGAAATGTAAAGGATTGGCGGGTATATTGCAAAAGCTGCGACGGCTCAGCATATATTTATGTAAAAGATGAAAGAGATGATGAAGCGAAAGCCGCTGTAAAACAATTGCTGGACGAGCTGATGAAGGAAAGAGAGAACGGAATCGAAAATGTCCTTACAGGTGAAGAAGCCGCAAAGACAGGAGCAGATGACAATTGTGTTTTCATGATTGAGGCTTTGAAGGGATATTATTTTTCAGAAGCGATTACGGGCCATTATCTTGAAGATATCCGGGAACAGGATGTAAAAGAAAAAATATATACGTATGCCTGCCACGGTTATTCACCATGGAAACCCGATTATCAAACGATTTTCATGGCTTCAGGTAAAGGAATCAAACCGAACAAGGTAATTGATCATATGAGGCTGATCGATGAGGGGCCAACATTAGCCCGCCTGCTGGGATTGGAGATTGGGGAGGTGGACGGCAGGCCAATAGAGGAGCTTCTAGATCTGGAATGAACGGATGGGGAATAGACTACGGTTAATACTAAGGGGGATCATTCCATGAAGAAGTATACAAAAGCAGAAAATAGCTGGGTTATGTATGACTGGGCTAACTCTGCCTATTCAATCATCATCTCCACTGCTGTTTTTCCGCTTTATTACAAGGCTTCGGCAACAAGCGGAGGGGTCAGCGGTTCAAACTCTACTGCCTACTTGGGCTACACAATCGCCATTGCAACTTTTATTTTGGCGATGATTGGGCCCATTCTCGGGACCATTGCCGACTACAAGGGATTAAAAAAGAAATTTTTCATTTTTTTCTTTGCCCTTGGTACGATTTCCACTGCGCTCCTCGCCTTCATACCGGGGGACCACTGGCTGCTGCTTTTAGGGATATACACGCTGACCGTATTAGGTTCTTCAGGTTCAAATGTCTTTTATGATGCCTTCCTTGTCGATGTAGCACCTGAAGAAAAAATGAATCAAGTATCATCCAGAGGGTATGGACTTGGCTATATTGGAAGCACTATTCCATTCTTGCTATCGATTGTCATTATCCTTTTGGCCCAAAAAGAAGTGATTGGCATTACAGCAGGCACTGCAAGCAAAATCGCCTTTTTGATTACGGCTGTCTGGTGGGGTGTCTTCTCCATACCAATACTGAGAAATGTTAAACAAAAATATTATATTGAACGGGAAAAGAATCCTGTTGGCCAAAGCTTCAGAAGGCTCGGCAAAACCTTAAAAGAAATAAGGAAATATAAAGCTTTATTTTTATTCTTGCTCGCTTACTTTTTTTATATTGACGGGGTTGGCACCATCATTACAATGTCCACAGCCTACGGGACAGATCTCGGGATCAGTGCCACCAATCTTCTGATTATTTTGTTTGCCACTCAAGTTGTGGCAGCACCGTTCGCCTTTCTCTATGGCCGCCTGGCAAAAAAATATACCGGCAAAAAAATGCTCTATGTGGGCATAAGCGTATATATCATTGTATGTACGTATGCCTACTTCATGAAAACGACGACAGATTTTTGGATCATCGCCATGCTGGTCGCATCATCCCAAGGCGGAATACAGGCACTCAGCCGGGCGTATTTCGCTAAACTGGTGCCAAAGGAAAATGCCAATGAATTTTTTGGCTTCTATAATATCTTCGGCAAATTTGCTTCAATCATGGGTCCGCTGCTTGTTGGAGCAACGGCACAGATCACAGGGAATTCCAGCAGCGGCGTGTTCAGCTTGATTATTCTATTTATCATAGGAATCACACTCCTGCGTTTCGTGCCGGAAACAAAAGTAGAAGCCCCGCCGGTCGGGGAAATCAAAACAGTATAAAGTACGCCAGACTCCTTATTTAGGGGTCTTTTTTGTTTAAAGCAGACACATGAGCATTAGGGTTGAAATATTATAAAAAACAGTTATACTTAAATCCGACTAAAAAGATAAGAAAAGGAGAGATTTTAGTGAGTGATACAGCGTTGAAAGAAACTTGGAATCAAAAATCAACCACTGTTCTCTCAGACTTGAATCCAATACAAAAACCACATTTGATCATCGGCTTAGCTGCTGCCATCATCTTATTTATTTCTATTGTCGCGGCTGCCGGATGGACGCAGGGGATTATTTTTGTCATCGGCCTTGCACTTGGAGTCACGCTGCTTCATGCACGATTTGGGTTCACTTCTGCATTCCGCCGTCTGATGTCTGTCGGAAATGTACAGGGACTGCAGGCCCACATGGTCATGCTTGCCGTCGCATCAACCCTATTTGCTATCATTTTAGCCACTGGGTTCAGCTTCACCGGAGTAAAGCCTGCAGGATATGTGAGTCCGGTAGGGGTTAGCGTGCTATTTGGTGCATTCTTGTTCGGAATCGGGATGCAGCTTGGAAACGGCTGTGCCTCAGGTACGCTTTACTCGCTTGGAGGAGGATCATCTTCGATGATTTTAACGCTGATTGCGTTTGTTGCAGGTTCTGTTCTTGGAGCCTACAATCTTCCATTCTGGACACAGGAGATGCCTTCGCTTCCAGCGATTTCTCTTGCGACTTCCACTGGATTGGGCTATTTTGGCGCATGGGTCTTGCAAATGGTCGTTTTTGCCCTTATTTATTGGATATGTGTAGCTATTGCCAGAAAGAAAAACCCGCCAATGATGAAGCCACTTCCTACGATCCCAGGCTGGAAAAAGGTATTCCGCGGATCATGGCCATTGATGGCTGCAGGAATTGTCCTTGCTTTGTTGAATGCTTTGACCTTGACTGTACGCGGCAATCCTTGGGGAATCACTTCAGCATTTGCCTTATGGGGTGCGAAAGCGCTAATGGGCATGGGCGTCGATGTCCAAAGCTGGGGCTACTTTGCTGGTGAAAAAGGCGCTGCACTTCATCAGACAGTATTAGCTGACTCTACAAGTGTGTTGAACATTGGGGTCATCCTTGGAGCATTTATCTCAGCATCTCTTCAAGGGACATTTAAGCCAGGGAAAATCAAAGCTGGAGTTGCGGGAGCATCCATCATCGGAGGCATCCTAATGGGATACGGTGCACGTCTTGCATTCGGATGCAACATCGGCGCATACTTCGGCGGCATTGCATCCTTCAGCTTGCATGGCTGGGTATGGATGGTCATGGCGATGCTCGGAACATTCTTTGCCTTGTTCCTTCGTCCATTATTCGGGCTTAAAAATCCCAAGCCAAATGATTCTATTTGTTAAAGAAAGTAATAAAAAAGCGGCGATTGCCGCTTTTTTATTTTGGTATTTAACTTATGTAAAATAAATTACTTTATAGAGTAAAAAAACTATTGCTTTTTAACGTATAATCATTTACTCTAAGAAGTAACAGGAGGTGTAAAATTTGGAAAATCTGAGATTGAATGTTGCTTTGCTGAGAAGAAGAGTTCCGAATCTAACGAGTGCTGCGAAGTCAGTCGGCCTTCGTCCCGCAACCGTTTCGAATCTTTGTACGGGGAAAATCCCTTTAGGAAGGTCTGAAGTCAAAACGTTGGTTGCTCTTGCGGATTTAGCAGAATGTACGTTGGATGAATTGATCATTAGAGGGGAGAAAGTGGAGATGATTGAGACAAAGATCAAGGCGTTGGATTTATTTGCACCTGTAGCAAAAGGGGGAACAATTGGGTTGGTGGCGCGGCCTGGAATGGGCCAGCTGGTCATTTTGCTGGAATTATTCCATCGTTTAAAGAGTGAGGGCTACAAGGCTGTATTTTTAATGCCGGAAGGGAACTATCCGGAATTAGATGACGTGAAAGACTTTGCTGATGTGATTGCCACTTCCATCGATCAAGCATATGAAGAATTGGCACAGCTTGGGAAATCAAATGATGTGTTGTTTGCGGCAGATCGTTCTAATGTGGTGTCTGGCGAAATTTATGACTTGCAGTATCGCCTTCAAGCGATTGGAGTTGATTCCATTACGACGTTCCTGCTCGATCTTACAGGGCAGGCGGTGGATGAAGACTTGCCATATGGTCCTTTGGAAACTTTGCTTCAGTTTGATGCAGATCTCACTGCCCGCCATTTGTTTCCGGCCATCAACCCGATTCAATCGACCTCTTCTGTATTAGAAGGAGCGTTTTTAGACCAGAATCATCTGCTTCTGCAGCAGCGCGCGCAAAAATTGCTTAGACGCTATAGGGAGCTCCGTTCTCTGGTGCAGGTCAGCGGGATGGATCGGCTGCCTGCATCTGAAGTTCAGACTTATAAACGGGGAGAAAGACTTGAAGCGTATTTGACGCAGCCATTTTATACGGCTGAGGCATTTACCGGTCAAAAAGGGGAGTCTGTCAGCATCCAGGAGACATTGGAGGATGTAAGGAAAATCATTGACGGTGCAGCTGATTCGAGGGAATTAGATGAGCTGCAGTATATCGGAAAATTGAATTAAGAGATAGTTAAGGAACAAACGCCATCCGCTCTACTGGATGGCTTTTTTTATGAAGGGAATAAGATTCCGGTGTTCCTTGACAACCAATCTTATGTACGACAGAATTAGTACTATTGGGTCAATTGCTGTTCTAATTGGAAAGTGGATTGACTAAGCTATTTTAATCGGCAACAAAGGTGGATATAGTATGGACACTATGGAATCTAAGAAGTCTTCTTTTTGGCTAATTATGTTAGCTATTTTTTTCGGCAATTTTATGGCGATTTTAAGTACGACAACGATCAATGTTGCATTTCCTATTTTTATCACAGAGTTTCATGCAAACCTTGGATCTGTCCAGTGGATGATGGCCGGTTTTATGCTGGCGACTGGGGTGATCGCTCCAACGGTAGGATTCTTTGGAGATCTATTAAGCTATAAAAGGCTTTATATCATCGCTTTATCAGGATTTACGCTGTTTTCCGGCATGTGCATCATTGCCTGGAATATTGAATCTCTTGTTACATTTAGGATACTTCAAGGTGTATTCAGCGGCGCCATCATCCCAACCACGATGACGATGATTTATCAATTAGTGGAGAAAGAAAGGCAGGCATTCGCGATGAGCCTCTGGAGTTTATCTTCCATGCTGGCACCTGCATTCGGACCGACACTTGGGGGATGGCTGACTGAGTATTTCGGTTGGGAATCCCTGTTTATGCTGAATCTGCCGATCGGAATCGCAGCGATTGTTGCTGCCAGTTTATTTGTTCCTTATTATCGTTTGAATAAAAAAGCTTCGTTTGATTTATTCGGTTTTATCACCGTTATCGCAAGCAGTACTCTGCTCCTGCTTGCATTCAGCGAAGGAAACGCGTGGGGATGGACATCTGTTAAGACTCTTTCCTGCATTGGAATTGGAACAATCTCATTGATTTTATTTATCAGACGGGAACTGACGGTGAGTGAGCCTTTATTGAATTTAAGGGTCTTTAAGTTTAATAGATTCACATACAGTTTGATCATCAACTGTATCATTACGGCATCTCTCTATTCAGGATCCTTCCTGATTCCTATTTTCCTGCAAAACATTCAGCACGAATCGGCTCTTGATACAGCGCTGGTCCTCTTGCCGGGATCTGTTGTGATGGCATTTTCCACACCGATTGTGGGGAAATTGTATTCCAAGATTGGACCTTTTCCATTGATCATGAGCGGAATTATTCTTGTTGGCTTCTCAACATGGGAGCTCAGCCATCTGACACTTCAATCGACTAATCTCTATGTGGCTGGTTGGATGACGCTGCGCTATGTGGGTATTGCATTTGCTTTCATGCCTGTTACAAATGCTGGAATGACAGCCATCCCGAAAGAAAATGCGGGACATGGTTCAGCTGTTACGAATTGGATCAGACAAGCTACCGGAGCCCTTTCCATTGGGGTTTTCAGCTCCATCCTGGCGGCGCGTTCGCTTACACATGGAATGGAACTAAAAGAAAATAACCTGACAGCCCGCTTAGCAGAGCATGCAAAAGCCATGGCAACGAATGATGTCTTTTTAACGGCTTCCATTATATGCGCGCTCGGAGTGCCGATTGTATTCCTCTTGAGAAAGAAGCCGCGTGCACTCAGCACAGGAATGAAATAATTTTCGAAACGTCTGGCCAATGGCCGGGCGTTTTTTCATTAAAGTAAAATATGTCATTTTAAGTCTTGTCTGATTGATTTGGACATATAGTGAAAATAGGAAAATCAGCTTAGAACATAAAAGGAGGATGCTGGCTGTGAATGTTTTTCATTACATTATGGACGAGGCTTTGATTCTGATTCCGGTATTAATGGTGATTGGGAAAATCATCAAAAACACGCCTAAAATCAAAAACTGGGTGATCCCTTATATTTTATTGGTTTTAGGAGTGGTTTTCGCTGGATTGATCATGGGGTTCAGCATGGATTCATTCTTCCAAGGGGTTTTGGTTGCAGGTACGTCCGTTTTTGGCCATCAAATTGTAAAACAGACAATCGAAAAGGTAAATTAATAGATTCGCCAGACTTTTCAAAATTCCCCCTATGTTGGATAATAGAATGAAATGGTTAAGATAGGGGAGTTTTGAATGAACGTAAAAGAAGGATTTGTAGAAGTCACTGGAGGAAAAGTATGGTATCAGCAGAATGAGTCTGCAATGGGAGGTACGCCTGTCATCGTCCTACATGGAGGTCCGGGCTCTTCCCATTACTCGCTGCAAGGATTAAGGGTTCTTGCAGAGGATAGGCCGGTTATTTTTTATGATCAACTTGGATGCGGGAGATCAGATCGACCTGCAAATAATGCTCTATGGACTTTAGATCGTTTTGTGGAAGAATTGGGCCAGCTGAGGGCTGCGTTAAATTTAGAAGAAGTACATATTTTAGGTCACTCTTGGGGGACTACTTTGGCTGCAGCCTATATGCTGACAAAGCCAAAAGGTGTGAAGAGTGTCATTTTTTCCAGTCCATGTTTAAGTGCTCCTTTGTGGGCTGAAGATCAAATGCGAAACAGGGAGCTCTTGCCGGAAGATATTCAGGCTGTGTTGCTGGAATGCGAAAAGAATGGAACAACGGACTCGAAAGCTTATGAGGATGCGACCATTGAATTCAATAAGAGATTTGTATGCCGTCTGGATCCGTTCCCGGAATTTTTGAAAGAGGGAGCCAAATATAAAAATCCGGAAGTCTACAATATCATGTGGGGCCCATCTGAATTTACGGTGACAGGCAATTTGAAAGACTTCGATTGCACTCACAGATTGAAGGAAATCGATGTACCGACGCTCTATACGTGCGGCCGATTCGATGAAGCCACACCTTCTTCTACGGAATACTTCAGCTCCTTGACGCCTGGAGGGAAATTCCATGTGTTTGAAGAAAGTGCACACATGCCTTATTTAGAGGAACAAGAAGAATACATCAAAGTAGTCAGTGAATTTTTGAATAGCATCAACTAATGCCATCCGATTTTGGATGGCCTTTTTCTTGTTGGGCGCTTCCGCATTTTTTGAAACAAACAATTTGCGGGCGGCTCTTCGAAGTGCTATCATTTCGATACAAAACATTAAAGGAGTCCTGAAAAATGTCAAAAGAAGTGGTGCTGAATGACCGCGTATTTCAAGCAAAGGATTTTTCGCATGAAGAGAAGGAAGGAGCTCATCAAATTTCATTCCTTTTTGATGTAACAAGTGAGGAATATCATGATGTGGCGACTTTGCTTTATGAAGGGGCATTTAATGTGGCAGTCCCGGAAAATGGATTATCCTTCAGAGGGTCCATTCAGGAATATTCGACTTCTGTCACGAACTTATACGAAAAAGATCAGGTGGGGGAATATTCATTGACGCTTCTTCAAGTGGAGGGGCAATGAAATTAAGCATCCTGGACCAATCGCCCATTTCATCAAATCAAAGTGCTCAAGATGCCTTGATCGAGTCGATGAAGCTGGCGCAAGCAGGTGAACGGCTTGGGTATAACCGATATTGGATGGCTGAACACCATGATCTTCCCGGTCTCGCCTGCTCTGCACCGGAAGTGGTTCTTGGTTTTATTGGAGCCCATACAAGCCGCATCAGACTTGGGACGGGAGCGGTCCTGCTTCCCTATTATAAGCCGTTCAAGGTCGCGGAGATCCATCATACTTTGGGTACGTTATTTCCAGGAAGGATCGATGTCGGAATTGGACGTGCTCCTGGTGGATCTGCAGAAGCCTCAAATGCCCTCTCTTCCAATTTTCTTGAGGGGGTCTGGAATATGCCGAAAGCCGTCAAAGACCTTGTGGCATTTCTAGATGATGCCTACCAAACGGAAAATGAACATGCTTCACTTTCAGCGTCGCCTGTCCCGCTAGAGGCACCTGTTCCATGGCTGCTGGGAACTTCGAAGAAAAGTGCAGCTCTTGCAGCCGAAAATGGTTTGGCTTATGCCTTCGGTCATTTTATGACAGATGAGGACGGACCGGCCATTGTCAAGAGCTATCGGAAAGCATTCAAGGAGAGGGAGAAGGGACATCAGGCTCAAAGCTTGGCTGCTGTTTCAGCTGTATGTGCAGAAACCGATGAAGAAGCGGAAGACCTTGCATTGAGCAGTATAATTTGGGCAATCCAAAAAAATAAAGGCCGTTTGCCTTCTGTGGAAGAAGCGAAGTCTTATCCACTAAGCAAGGAAGATGAGTTCGCAATCGAGAAAATGAAAACGAAGATGATTATCGGCAATCCAGGAAAAGTAAAAGCACAGTTGGAGGACTTGAAGAGAAATTACCAAACAGATGAAATCATGATTGTGACCAATGTATATTCTCCTGAAGACCGCAGGAAATCATATGAACTGATTGCAAAAGAAGTGCTGCCTGCGAATAGAAAGAACGCCTGAACCAACCACGGATTCAGGCGTTTTTTTATATTTTATCTAAGCTAACCTTCCCTGAGAAGAAAACGGCTCCACCGCCCATGTCCGAAAGGCGGTCGGGGGTCAGAAAGTTGACAAGTTGTTTTTTGCCCGGGGCGTCTGCCCATAATCCTTGTGAGACAACAACGCCTGGCAGAACATTTTCCCCGACGTTTGCTTTCAGATGACACTCTCCCCGGTCATTCCAAAGCTTCACCATTTCCCCATGCTGAATGCCAAGTGCATCGGCATCTTTTTTGTTCAAATGAACACTTGGTTCCTTTTCCAATTCGATATGCTTTTCGTTGTTAGAGAAAGTCGAGTTCAAGAAGTTATGGTTAGGACCCGGCACGAAAAGAAATGGATGATTTTCTTCCACTAATGGGATATATGTGGGAAGGGGTTCATACCCATCCTTTTTCATCGTTTCTGAATAAAGTTCGATTTTCCCGCTTGGGGTTGGCAAATTCCCAGGGAACAGCGGTTTATTATTCGATTTAAGATATTGATGATCTCTAAGTTTTTCAAGACTGATGTCTTCCATATACGAGTTGATTGGTTCGTTCAGGGCATCTTGAATCATTTCTTCATCTGATGCCTTTAATTCTGATTCCTCAAATCCCATCCCTTCAGCCAAGAGCCTGAAGACTTCGGTATTTGATTTGGATTCTCCATAGGCTTCAATGACCGGCTGCTGAATTTGGATGTAATGGTGCCAGTAAGATGTATAGAAATCCGTATTCTCAAAGGATGATGTGGCAGGGAGGACGATGTCTGCATATTTGGCTGTTTCTGTCAGGAACAAATCATGTACAACTGTAAATAAGTCTTCCCGCAGCAATCCTTTACGTACTTTGTTTAATTCCGGAGCCACCACCGCAGGATTTGATCCGTATACATATAGTGACTTCACCGGCGTGTCGAGTTCTGAATCAAGAAGGACTTCCCCAAGGTGATTCATATTGATTTTTCTTGTGTTTTTATCGACAAGCAGATCAGGACGCTGCAATTTGGAAGAATTAAAAGATAAAAAGCCGGAATTTCCTTTTGTTGCTCCGCCTCCTCTATGAAGCCACTGGCCTGTCAAAGCAGGAAGGCAGGAAATGGTGCGAATGCACATGCCGCCGTTATCATGGTGCTGTGGCCCGTTTCCGATCCTGATGAAGGAAGGGGACGTCTCTCCATAAAGCCGCGCAAGTTTCTGGATATCTTCTGCAGGCACCCCTGTGATGGCTGACACTTTTTGGGCATCGTACTGCTCCACATGTTTCCTCAGTTTGTCATGTCCCACTGTATAATTGGCTAAAAAGTCTTCATCAACCATACTTTCATTGAACAAAATATGCATCATACCCAATGCCAATGCGGCATCCGTACCCGGTTTAATAGGGATAAACCAATCAGCGAATCGCCCTGTCTGATTTTTGTGGACATCGATGACGACAATTTTTGCTCCGTTCTTCCTCGCTTTTTGAGCCAAGGAAATCTGATGCATATTTGTGCTGACGGCATTGATTCCCCAAAATATGATCAGCTTAGAGTGAACTGTATCTTCAGGGTCAATCCCAAAACTTCCGCCCATTGTGTATCTGTAGCCTGCAGAACCTGCTGAATTGCAGATCGTGCGGTCCAAAAGGGAGGCACCAAGACGGTGAAAGAATCGACGGTCCATTCCTTCCGCATTGATGTTCCCCATATTCCCGTAAAAGCTGTAAGGAAGGATGCTCTCGGGGCCTTCTTCCTTTATGATTTCTTTCCATCGGTTCGATATGGCATCGATTGCATCCGGCCAGCTGATGCGTTCAAATAATCCTTCGCCTTTTTTACCGATTCGTCTTAGCGGATATTTCAACCGTTTTTCGTCATAAATCCGATGGGTCATGTTCCGCACTTTATTGCAAATATTCCCCTTTGTGACGGGATG
Organism: Falsibacillus pallidus; assembly: GCF_003350505.1. Taxonomy (NCBI): domain Bacteria; kingdom Bacillati; phylum Bacillota; class Bacilli; order Caryophanales; family Bacillaceae; genus Falsibacillus; species Falsibacillus pallidus. The sequence continues at coordinate 454,681 of NZ_QQAY01000002.1, read as the reverse complement.
ATCGGGATCGCCGCTCACCTTTGTGATTTTGCCATCTTCCTTATGGAGAAGGAGGCCGCATTGATCAGGACAGTCCAAAGGACATACAGAAGGGAAAACACCAGTTTTTTCATTTATAAAAGATTTCATACTGTTCCTCCATTTAGGTACAGGAATTTAGGAATATTATTAGAACTATTATAAGAATCATAAAATAATTCGAATAGTGTTGCAATAATGCAATGGTAATAATGAGTGTTTGTAAAGCCAATTTTATGGATTTGGATGGAAAGCGGCAAGAAAGCATCTTTTTGCTTTCCATATTTGTTTAATGAATGTATAATGTTTGTATAATATATCTGACGAGTTGATTAAGAGAGGAGCACTCCATATGCCAAAGCGAATCAACATCATCGGAGCTGGACCAGGCGGCCTTGCTGCAGGAATGATGCTTGCAGGTAAGGGTTATGATGTCCATGTTTTCGAAAAGCATGGCACTGTTGGTGGACGAAATTCGGAACTGCGCCTTGGTGATTATACATTTGATAAAGGCCCGACATTTCTTAGTATGATTCATATAGTGGAAGAATTGTTCCAAGCCTCAGGCAGAAATGTGCATGATTACATGAAGCTTGTGAATCTTGATCCTATGTATGAATTGATTTTTGAAGAAAAAACAATCAGGATGACACGTGACCGTCAAGAGATGAAGCAGCAGATTGAAACCCTTTACCCCGGGAATGGAGAAGGGTACGAGCGCTTTATGGAAGAAACAGCTCGCAAGATGAAGGCACTGACGCCCATTCTCCAAGACAAAATGGACCGCTTCATGCATTATGTTAGGCCGAAAGTCATTAAAGCCGTTCCTGAGCTTGAACTCGGGAAAACCCTCTACGAAGTTCTATCCCGATACTTTACTGCAGAGGAATTAAAACTCGCATTTACTTTCCAATCTAAATATTTGGGGATGTCCCCATGGGAATGTCCCGGTGCATTTTCCATCCTCTCATACATGGAGCATGCCTATGGTGTCTATCATCCAATCGGCGGTGTCAATATGCTGTCCAAGGCCATGGCCAAGGTGCTTCAGGAGCATGGTGGTAAAATTCATTTACATTCAGGAGTCAAGCAGATCTGGACGGAAGGCAGGAGCGTAAAAGGTGTGATTTTAGAAACGGGGGAAAAAGTTGAAGGGGATGAACTGATCATCAACGGAGACTTTTCCCATATAATGACGAAATTGGTGGAGCCGGGATTATTAAGGAAGTATTCAGTAAAGAAACTCCAAAAGAAAAAATACTCCTGTTCTACATTCATGATTTATTTAGGGGTCAATAAAACGTATGAACTCCCCCATCATTCCATTGTTTTTTCAAAGGACTACCAAAAGAATGTCGAGGAAATCACCAAGTCGAAAATCTTATCTATGGATCCCTCAATCTATATTCAAAATGCAAGTGTGACAGATCACACCCTGGCGCCAAAAGGTAAATCCGCCCTTTATATTCTTGCCCCGGTGCCGAATAATTTCAGCCGAATTGATTGGAAAAAAGATAAAGAGAAATTTAGAAAGATTGTACTGGATGCCATTGAAGAGAAAACAGACTTTAAAGGCATCAGAGACCATATCGAAGTGGAACATATCGTTACCCCGGATGATTGGGAACATGATGCAAATGTATATAAAGGGGCCGTTTTTAATCTGGGGCACCAGTTATCCCAAATGATGGTATTCAGGCCGCATAACAAGTTTGAAGAATTAGACCATTGCTGGCTCGTTGGAGGAGGCACCCATCCCGGCAGCGGACTTCCGACCATTTTGGAATCTGCCAGGATTACAGCCAACGGCATCTTGGAAGAAGAGGGAATGGGGCGCATTCCGGTCATGCCTCTTCCTAAAGTGGAGGGAATACTATGAAAACTGCGATCATCGGCGGGGGAATCGGGGGACTGATGTCCGCTCTTATCCTATCCAAAAGAGGGATTGAGGTAGAAATCTTCGAAAAGGACTCCAGACTTGGGGGCAGGCTTCGATTTGTGGAAAGAGATGGGTTCAAAATCGATCAAGGTCCGACGATTGTCCTGCTGCCTGAAATGTTTCAGAATCTATTAGAAGAAGCTGGCATAGATATGAAGAGCTACGAGCTTCTGTTATGCGACCCGCTCTATACCATTCATTTTCCGGATGGTGTTTCTTATACGAAGTATCCGGATGAAGAAAGGCAACTTGAAGAACTGCGCCGGGTGTTCCCGGAAGATGCAGAAAAGTTTCCGGAGTTCATTCGTGATGGGAAAGAGAGGTTCACAGTAGGCAATGAGGCGTTCCTTAGCAAATCTTTTTCCAATCCAAAAAGCTTTTGGACAAAAAGCAATGTCAAAAAGCTTATGAAACTGAAACCCCATCAATCTGTTAACCGTTTGATGGCCAAGTACTTCCAGGATGAAAGATTAAGGATGGCCTATTCCCTTCAGACTTTATATATAGGCGGGGACCCTTTTCATGCTCCTGCCATGTATTCTTTGATTCCGTACAGTGAACACGCTCACGGAATCTACTATCTAAAAGGCGGCTATGCCAACCTGGTTGATATTTTTAAAAAAGAAATTGAAAAACGGAATATTCCCGTCCACTTAAACTGTCCAGTCACTTCCATTCTTTTAGACAAACAGGAAGTGAAAGGGATTGAAACGAAATTCGGCCAAAAAACATATGATGCCGTCATTTATAACGGAGATTTTCCGAACCTAGAAGAATTAATGGATGTTCCCGGCAAGAGAGCTTATACACCATCTTCCGGATGTGTCCTTCTATATTTTGGCCTTAATAGAATATACAAACAGGCCAATGTGCATCAATTTTTTATCGGGCAGTCCTTCGACAGTCATATGAAAGCTGTTTTTGAACAAAAATCAATTCCGGAAGATCCGGCTTTTTATACTTTTCACCCTTCTATCATCGATGATTCGCTGGCTCCGGAAGGAAAAGGCGTCCTTTATACTTTGATACCTGTTCCGTCAGACACCGAAATCGATTGGAAGAATCAGAAGGAATGGATTGATCAAATCATTGATCGCTTGGAGAAGGGAGTATTTCCCGGTCTACGGAATGCCATTGAGTGGATGGAGATGTATACGCCAAAAGAGGCAGAAGCATTCGGTTTGTATAAAGGAGGAAGCTTTGGGATTGCGCCATCCTTGTTCCAGTCAGGAGTCTTCAGGCCTCAGGTGAAAAGTAAGACCTATAACAACCTTTATGCTGTAGGGGCATCCATTCACCCGGGAGGCGGCATTCCCATTGTCATGCAAGGAGCAAAATTGTTGGCAGATGAGCTGATAAAAGATCAAGTTCAAAGAGGAGGTCGAAGGAACCATGCATAGAATAGATGAAGCGTATGACTATTGTGAAAAAGTGATTGCCAGGCATTCCAAAACGTTCTATAAAGCATTTTCATTATTACCGAAAGAAGATCGGAAAGCTGTTTGGGCAGTTTACGCTTTTTGCCGCACGGCGGATGATATTGTCGATGAAGGAAAAAGCCCTGTTTTGGAATTGAATGCGTTCGCTTTTGAATTCGAAAGGTTCCTAAAAAGTGAATTTGATCCTGCTAACGGCATGTGGCTGGCATTGTCCGATGTGTTTTCACGCTATGAAATGGATGTACAGGCTTTTCGGGATATGCTTGAAGGCCAAAAGATGGATTTGACCATCAACCGCTATCAAACGATGGACCAATTATTGAACTATTCCTACCATGTAGCCGGCACAGTTGGATTGATGCTTCTGCCGATCCTTGCTCCGAAAAAAGCAAAGGATCTCAAGAAAGACGCCATAGCACTGGGCCTTGCCATGCAGGTGACAAACATTCTTCGAGATGTAGGGGAAGATCTTGAAAGGGACCGCATCTATCTACCACAGGACATCATGGATTTTTATAGTGTGAAGGAAGAGGACTTAATGGAAGGAATAGTGAACAAAGGTTTCATCGAGTTATGGGAGCATTTAGCGGAAGAAGCAGAGAGACTTTACCAGCAAGCTTTTTCCACAATGAATGAATATCCGCTTCATTCACGTATTCCGGTTTATGGGGCTGGTAAACTGTATAGGGAAATTCTCTCTACTGTAAGGTCGAAGCAGTATCAGGTATTTGGTGAAAAGCATTATGTATCGGATGATAAGAAGAAAGCGATATTAGCAAGTATTTGACGGACATTTTTATGTATGGAGCTTATCAAATGATAAAACGCCGCTGAAAAATGCGGCGTTTTTTTGATAAAGGGCAGTCGCCTTTTTCAAATAGAAAATTCAATGTATAATGGAATCTATCATATGAGGAAAAGTACGGAGTATTCTCGATTCCCGCCGGAAGGAGAAAAAGCATTGAAAATCAGACTAAATGAGAAAATCATCAAAGAAAGATGCGGAACGGTCTCCTTCAAGAGGGGGGAGGCTTTTTATCGTTCGAATAAAGTAACCATGACAAATGTTTCACCTCAATCCTGTGAAGCGGTTGTATCAGGAGGGGAAGATTTTTTGGTCAAAGTGGAAAGGGAGCCGAAAGGGGATTTCAGAGCGGAGTGCAGCTGTCCATCACTTGCTTCCTTTGACCGGGACTGCCAGCACATAGCTGCGGTCCTTTTGTCGATTTTTCATCAAAATAAAAAGAATGCCCCCGTTGCTGGTGCACCTGCCGAATTTTTGAGGAATGACATGGCCGATCAGTGGATCAGTTTATTTGATAATAAACCAAGACGGACTAGTGGCCGGCAGAATCACTTTGAAGATCGAGCGGTTCTTGACATCGAGTTTACTTGCAGAGTGCTGCCTGTAGAGGGAGAGTCCCCTCTTTTAGGCATCAGCTTGAATATTGAAGGGATGCCTGTTAGGGAGATCCGTTCTTTATTGAGCGCTATTCAACGTTTGCAGCCTGCACAAATAAGCGAATCATTCATATACACCCCTGATCTGCATTGTTTTTCAAATGAGGACGATTCGGTCATACAATTGCTGATCCAATGTGCGTCAGACAATCATGCATCAAAACAAGCGAGAGAGGATAGAGATCTTTCCATCCTCATGCTCACTCCATCCATATGGAGTCAGCTGCTTCCTAAGCTTATTCATGTACCTAGCGCTGCAGTTGAGTATGATGGTGTACGGTTTAATGAGTTGACTATTTCCGATGAACCTCCGTCCTTACGATTTGTCCTATCTCCTCGCGGGAACAGTGGTTTTGAATTGAACGTATACGGTCTGTCTCGTTTGATCCTATTGCCTGCGTATCAAACCGTTATTTTTGAAGGTGTTCTGTTCCTGTTTGAAAAGGAGGAGGGCACAAGACTTCATTATTTGAAGCAAATGCTTGAAAAGACTCAATCCAATACCTTGCCGATTGCAAACGAACAGGTTGGATTTTTCATGGAAAAAGTACTCCCAGGTCTGAAAAAATGGGGACGCGTGGATATTGATGAATCGATTGCAGGCAAGTGGAAAAAAGCCTCTTTGTTGGCAAAACTGTATTTGGATCGTGTCGGAGGAAGACTGTTGGCCGGACTGGAATTCCATTATGAAAATGTGATCATCAATCCGCTGGAAAATAAAGAAACAAAAGCCTCTTCATGGCTTATTAGGGATGCTGAAAAAGAAGAAGTCATCATGAGCCTTATGGATGAATTTTTCGGTAAGACAGAAGAAGGCTACTTCCTACATAATGAAGAAATTGAATATGAATTTTTGACCTACATCGTTCCCAAGCTTCAAAAAATGGCTTCTGTTTATGCGACTACAGCCGTACGCACCCGTTTATTCAGAGGAAATGCCAAGCCGCGTATCAGGATAAAAGCACAAAAAGACAGAATCAATTGGCTTGATTTTAAATTTGAAATGGATGGGTTCTCTGATCAAAACATTAAAGAGCTGCTTTCAGCTCTTGAAGAAAAAAGGAAATACTACCGCCTTCCAAATGGATCATTGTTTTCTTTGGAAACAAGGGAAATGCAGGAGATCAATCGTTTCTTGAACTATCTACCTGATGAGGCAGGGGATTTAAGTGATGGGTTTGAGTTGCCGCTGACCCGCAGTCTTGGTCTGTTGGATACGGTGGATGAAGAAGGGCTATTCCGTTTCGATGATTCCTTTAAAGAGTTTTTAGAAAATCTGAAGAATCCAGGAAGTATTGCGTTTGAGGTACCTGGGGCTCTTCAGAATGTATTAAGAGATTATCAAACTAAGGGATATCATTGGATGAAAACCCTAGCTTTCTATGGCTTTGGGGGAATTTTAGCAGATGATATGGGGCTCGGAAAAACTATTCAAACCATCGCCTATCTCTTATCCGAAGTAGAGATCATCCGTGGAAAACAATTGCCGGCATTGATTGTGTGTCCATCGTCGGTTACGTACAATTGGCTGAGCGAACTGACGAGATTTGCACCAGATCTAGAAGCAATTGTCTTGGATGGGTCTAAAAAAGATCGTGTAAATTTGCAGAAAGATCTTAAAGGAATAGATATCATCATCACTTCCTATCCATTGTTAAGGAGCGATGTGAAATGGTATGAACAGCAAACATTTCATTCAGTCTTTTTCGATGAAGCCCAAGCATTTAAGAATCCCGGGACTCAAACGGCTCGCACCGTAAAGAAAATTCAAGCCAATCATCGCTTTGCTCTTACAGGGACACCGATTGAAAATGCTGCTGAGGAGCTTTGGTCGATTTTTTACGTCGTGTTTCCGGAGCTATTGGGGGATTTGAAGGAATTCAGCAATCTTCCCAGGAAGTCCATAGCGAAGCGGATCCGTCCATTTGTCTTAAGGAGACTGAAAGAAGATGTGCTTGCTGAGCTTCCTGAGAAAGTGGAGATGGAGGATTCCATCGAACTTTTAGAAGATCAAAAGAAGCTTTATGCTGCATATTTGGCAAAGCTGCGCCATGATGCCTTGAAGCACCTTGATAAGAATACCCTCCGTAAAAATAAAATAAAAATTCTAGCAGGTTTGACGAGGCTGAGGCAGATCTGCTGCCATCCTGCCCTTTTTGTGGATGGATACAACGGAAGGTCTGGGAAGTTTGACCATCTGATGAAAGTAGTAGAAGAGTCGAGGCATGCAGGCCGGAGGGTTCTGGTTTTTTCACAGTTTACGAAAATGCTGAATTTGATAGGCAGTGAACTAACGGAGAGAGGATTGGATTATTTCTATCTTGATGGGCAGACCCCACCTGGTGAGAGAGTGGAGCGCTGCAGCCGTTTCAATCAAGGGGAAAGGGACTTCTTCTTGATTTCCATGAAAGCGGGAGGAACAGGCCTGAATTTAACCGGGGCTGACACGGTCATCCTTTATGACACCTGGTGGAATCCTGCCGTCGAGGAACAAGCAGCTGACAGGGCCCACCGAATGGGTCAGAAGAATACGGTACAAGTGATCAAATTGGTCGCAAGAGGAACCATCGAGGAAAAAATGAACGAACTTCAGGAGAAAAAGAAAAACATCATTGAAGAAATCATTGAACAAAACGGGGAATCCTCAGGGACATTGACCGAAAAGGATATTCGGGAGATTTTGAATATATGATTTTATTAGAACGCTCTAAGTATGGGGTGTTCTTTTTTTTATATTTCAATATTGTTTCAAGAGAATATTTTTATTTTTTATTATTCGGTGAAACTCGTGGTATGTAACGGTTAAAGTGCTAACACAATATTACAGTTAAGTTAAAAGGAACTTTTCCTGTTTGATGGATCCAGTGAGTGGTAAACACGTTATTGTAGCACAATCACAAAGGAGGAATTCATAATGGCAAACAACAATGAAAACAACAATTCTAACAATCAGAATGGTACGATGAGCAGGGAAGAAGCCGGCAGAAAAGGCGGCGAAGCCACTGCAAAAAACCATGACAAAGAATTTTTCCAAGAGATTGGCGAAAAGGGCGGAAGAAACTCCGGGGGCAGCACTACCTCGAATAATAGCTCAAACAGCAATAACTCTAGCAGCAGCTCTAACAGCAATTCAAATAATAACTCTAATAACAGCAATTCAAACAGCAATTCCGGCAACAGCTCAAGCAATAACTCAAACAGTAATTCCAATAATTCCAACAATAACTCAAATAACAGCTCTAACAGCAATTCCAACAATAACTCGGGCAACAGTTCAAATAGCAACTCAAGCAGCGGCTCAAGCAATAGTTCCAACAGTAACTCAAGCAACAATTCAAATAATAATAGCTCGAATAGCTCAAATAATTCGAGCAACGGCTCCAACAGCAATTCGAACAGCAACTAAATGAAGCAAATAATAAGGAAGGATCCAGTATTGAGGATCCTTCCTTATTTGTGTATAAAAAATGCCCAAAATAGGGGTTGGGAACATTTGTTCTGCATCGGTAAATTGCTGAAAAATATTACTTAATAAAAAATTCTCTTTAATATATAAGTAAATAGTTATATAATGATATCGAAATGAGGAGGTGCCCATTATGAGTGTGAAGAATCTGATTGAAATCGATAAAGCATCACAAGTACTGAAACTGCTTGGGGATAAAACGCGGTTATCGATGATGAAATTGCTGCAGAATAATGAGTGCTGTGTATGCGAACTGGTTGAAATTTATCAAATGAGTCAACCAGCCATCAGCCAGCACTTAAGAAAATTAAAAGATATTGAATTGGTACGGGAAAAGAGGAAAGGTCAATGGATTTTTTATTCCCTGAATTCAAATAGTGTCTACTATGAATTTGTAGAGGATCTATTAAATTCCTTGCCAAATCAAGATGAACGAATTACCGAATTAGAAAAACAAGGCTTACGCATTCTATGCTGTGAGTGAAGGAGGTGGAATGATTGACTTCAATTGTATTAGCATCAGGGATCTTTCTGCTCACTCTCATTTTTGTCATTTGGCAGCCAAAAAATTTATCAATCGGCTGGTCTGCCTGTGGGGGAGCAGTCTTGGCACTGCTTGCAGGAGTAGTCGATTTTACAGATGTATGGGATGTTACTCAAATCGTGTGGAATGCAACCCTCACGTTCATAGCAGTCATCATTATTTCATTAATTTTAGATGAAATCGGCTTCTTTGAATGGGCGGCTTTACATATGGCAAGAGCCGCCGGTGGAAACGGTGTAAAAATGTTTGTCTATGTCGCTTTCTTAGGCGCGTTGGTGGCTGCGTTCTTCGCCAATGATGGAGCCGCGCTGATTTTGACTCCAATCGTCTTAGCGATGGTTCGCGCATTAAAGTTTGAAGACAAAATGGTTTTTCCGTTTATTATTGTCAGTGGGTTCATTGCCGATACGACATCGCTGCCATTAGCTGTCAGCAACTTGGTGAATATCGTTTCGGCAGATTTTTTCGGCATTCACTTTGCCCAATATGCATCCAGGATGATCATTCCGGACCTCTTTTCACTAGCTGCGAGCATATTGGTCCTATATCTGTATTTTCGAAGGAGCATTCCTAAAAATTATGATTTGGCAGACTTGAAACAGCCGTCAGAAGCGATAAAAGACCAAAAAATGTTTAAGCTCTCATGGATTGTTTTAAGTATTCTTTTAATCGGCTATTTCGCTGGAGAAGCAATTCATGTCCCAGTTTCCATCATTGCTTTGATTGTGGCGTTCTTTTTCTTATTAATGGCCCGAAGAAGCTCTGTGGTTGAAACGAAAAAAGTAGTAAAAGGTGCACCTTGGGCCATCGTCTTTTTCTCCATCGGGATGTATGTCGTTGTCTATGGACTGAGAAACGCCGGTCTGACGAATGTGCTGGCAGATGTCATCCAGACGACAGCTGACCAAGGCTTGTTTGTTGGAACTATTGGAATGGGCTTCATTGCAGCCATACTTTCTTCAATCATGAACAATATGCCGACCGTCATGATCGATGCATTAGCCATTCATGCGACGAACACAACCGATACCATGAGAGAAGCACTCATTTATGCAAACGTAATTGGTTCAGATCTCGGACCAAAAATAACCCCAATTGGATCTCTTGCCACACTATTATGGCTGCATGTATTATCCACAAAAGGTGTCAAGATATCATGGGGAACTTATTTCAAGACAGGAATTATCCTGACGATTCCGACGTTGTTCATTACACTAGCAGGACTATATCTATGGCTGCTGCTTATTTCTTAATAAATCATAAAGGAGAGGATTTACATGTCTAAAAAAACCATCTATTTCTTATGCACAGGAAACTCATGCCGAAGCCAAATGGCTGAAGGATGGGCTAAAAAATATCTTAATAGTGAAGAGTGGAATGTATACAGTGCCGGAATTGAAGCCCATGGGTTAAATCCGAATGCTGTTAAAGCCATGAATGAAGCAGGTATTGATATTATGAACCAAACATCGGATATCATTGACCCTGAAATTTTAAACAACGCAGATCTAGTAGTGACATTATGCGGGGATGCTGCTGATAAATGTCCAATGACGCCGCCAAATGTCAAACGTGAGCATTGGGGCTTCGACGACCCGGCAAAAGCTGAAGGAACAGACGAAGAAAAATGGGCGTTTTTCCAGTGTGTACGCGATGAAATCGGTGAACGCATTAAGCGATTTGCTGAAACTGGTGAATGATTTATAAATATTGGATAGTTAAATGAAATAAAGATAGCTAAACGCCTGATTCTTAGTGATTATAAAAATACTGCGAGTCAGGCGTTTTTTATATTGCTTGATAGTGCTAAAGAAGGAAAATGATTAACTTATCTCGAAGAGGACTATTAGGGAATATACATATTTTAAATCCGAGGATGATGGATGAAGTGGAATTAGTGAGACCGAACCAACGGTTTAAAGAACAAATAATGGATTATCGAAAAGCATTTTTACTATCTGGAGAACAGCCATATGGAGGTTCTTCCTTACAGAATTTTGATGACTTTGATGAATGGCTGAAAAAAGTGGAAAATCAAGAAAAGGAAGATAATTTGCCGCAGCACCGGGTGCCTTCCACACAATTTATGAGTATTGTAGAGGGGAAATTAATCGGACTTATTAATATTCGTCATCGATTAACTCCAGAGTTATTAAAGGAGAACGGACATATCGGCTATAGCATCCATCCGGATGAACGTCAAAAGGGATACGCCACTGAGCAGCTGAGCCTTTGCTTAGAAGAAGCCCGGAAGTTAGGTTTGGAAAAAGTATTGGTCAGCTGTGATAAACCAAATATCGCTTCTGCTAAAACCATCCAAAAAGTTGGCGGGATCTTTGAAAATGAAGTGAAGTCATTATACTCAGATGAAATCGTTCAACGGTATTGGATTGAATTATAAAACCCATCGGTTCTTCACCGATGGGTTTGTTTTTATCTTGAGAGATTCTGTTCTCTTTTAGGTACAAGCGGCACTCGATTGTAAATGCTGATAATGAGTTTTGAAAGCGGCTTGAAGACAGCTTGGAACTTATAAACGACGCCACTTGTTATGAATGCTACCAACACACTTCCTAAGACATCAAATGGGTAATGATGTCCCACATAAACACGAGAAAATCCTGTTAAGATTGGGATTACTAGCATGATAGAGCCAATTTTCCCGTGTTTGCGCCATAATACAGCCAGGGCTAGTGCAAATGCACCTGTTGTATGATCACTTGGGAATGAAGAGTCCTTCACATGAGGCAGCAATAAATGGACATGATGAGTTATGAATGGCCGGGATTCATAAAAAATATGGCCAAGGATAAAATTGATGAAAAGACCGATAGCCCCAGTTAGTGCAGCAAGCACAACCGTTTGCTTATAGTTGTCTTTACCTAAAAACCACATCAGAAGTAATATCAAGGCGTAAACGATCATGGCCTCTTTTGTAAAGAAAACCATTAACCCATCAAGAACAGGATGATGGCCGGCATTGTGATTGATTAGCTGAAATAATTTGTAGTTCATTAAAATCACTCATTTCTCTCATTTTCATGTGTTGTTCTATATATGCGGGTATAGCAGATCGTTAGGGGATGGACTCAGTTTATCCAACCTACCTTTTTAATTGGTTAAAATAAGATTAATTCATCATTAAAATTCTAATTTCTGATTTTTTTTGTGATAGATTTGATTCAGGTTCCATTTGAGAGTGAATCTCCCAAATAGTATTTGTGAATGGGACTCGGAGGCCATCATGTCACACCTAATCACCTTATTTGAACATTATCCATATGTCATGTTATTTCTTGGAACATTTTTAGAATTGTTGGCACTTCCGATTTCTGCGGAGTTGTTAATGAGTTATGCGGGATACTTAGTGTATCTTGAAAAGATGAACTATATATTTGCACTGCTGACTGCTTATACGGCTGCTGGAGCAGGGATCACCAGCACTTTTTGGATAGGAAAATCCGGGGGCTATAAACTTATCGAGAAATATGGCCGCTTATTGCACTTTGGTCCTCAAAAATAGCAAAAAACAGCTGACTGGCTGGAACGTTCCGGCAGTAAATTATTGGTGTTCGCTTATTTCATACCTGGTGTGAGGCATATTACCGGCTATGTTTCAGGGATATCAAGAATGAGGAACCGAACATTTTTTATTCCTGCATACATAGGGGTTTGGATTTGGGGAACTTGTTTCATATCGATCGGAAAAGTGTTAGGACCGCAATGGGATAGGTTTCATCATGTTATTAGCCATTACATATCTGAAGCATTGATCGTTGGTATTGTTGTGGCGGCAGTTTATTTCATCTTTCGTTTTTATAAGAGGAAAATCACTGTCTTCTTATCCATAGCTTTATTAGGAATTGCTATTACGTTATTAGTCATATTTCAAACAGTTTAGGAAATTGAAATTTAGGGTTTTTTAAGAATAGGAAACTAACCACTTTTTAAAGGGAGTATTATATGCTGCATCAATTGATGAATTCGTTAGAAAGTTTCGTTCTGGACGCAATATCCTCACTGGGAATATGGGGGATTTTTGGTGGCATGCTGCTGGAGAGTGCTTGTATACCCCTTCCGAGTGAAGTCATTATGCTGTTTGGAGGGTTTTTAGTAGGAAATGGGGATTATTCCTTTTGGAGCGTAGTATTGGCCGGAGTATCAGGTAACCTTATTGGATCAATCTTAATTTATCTAGTAGGGAAATACGGAGGCAGACCGTTTATTGAAAAATACGGTAAATATGTTTTGTTAAATCAGAAACATGTAAAACAGGCGGAAATGTGGTTCGAGAAATATGGAAGTGCGGCTGCATTTTTCGGAAGGATTTTGCCTATTGTGCGTACCTTTATTTCTCTTCCGGCAGGAATGGCGAACATGAAGATGAGTAAATTCATCACTTTTACATTCCTTGGCTGCATCCCTTGGAATATTGTCCTTGTTTATTTGGGAGTCAAACTCGGAGAGAATTGGGAGACAGGACAAATGTATATGAAACCTGTTACGTATGGAATTGTGGCTATTGTCTTTATTATCGTTATTTGGATGATGGTAAAGCGCTTGAAATCAAAATATAAAGCATCATAAAAAAAGAGGAATCGCCTGTTGCATAGGCAATTCCTCTTTTTATTAGGCTCTTTTCTCAATGATTGTTGCTTTATGGTTTAAAACAGTATTTCTTATGAAATCTTTGCTGAAGATTTAGCTCGAAAAGAGCCTGGATATTTCATCTCAACGAAACAGACAGCTAGTTTTACGTTAAAATCGGCACTAAGATTTTAACAACATTGTTTACGAAAACAGCCTTTTATTAATTTTGCTGCGTCCGTTTATATAGGCGCTCCTTATACCTTTGATAAAAGCCAATTGCAAATGTAAGCCAAAATGCGCTGATAAAATAGCCGGCAAGGATATCACTCGGATAATGAACACCAAGATAAATCCGACTGATCCCGATGGCAAAAATCATAATGGCACTTATGATGATTAATATCGTTCGCTTCAATCTTGTGCCGGTATGCTTCCATAGTAGAAAAGTGAGCGAACCGTATAAAGCAAATGCCATTGTCGCATGCCCGCTCGGGAAACTATAATTCGTCACAACTGCTAAGCGGTGCAAGTCGGGGCGTGCACGGTGAAAAATCTGCTTTAGGGTAAGAAACAAGACATTCGCACCTAAAATAACCGTAACGAAAAATACAAGTTCAGAGCGGTGCTTAAAAACGGTATACAGGATAAACACAGCCAGAAGGGACAGTACTATTACAGGTATCATGCCCCCTATAAATGTGAAAATTCGCATGATCTCCGTCAGCCACGGAGCTTCAAAACCTTGTACAAAATTAATAATGGGTCTATCGAATGCTTTAATCGAATGCTCATTGACTAGAAAAGCCATGAAAGTAAATCCTAACAATGAGATGAAACTTATGATAAAAGCAAGTAATAGATGCTTCTTTAAATTCATTATCGAACCTCCGTCAGTTATTAAGAATCATTCCTCTCTTGGTTTTACCCTTAATATAGATTTAGAAAACGACAGACTTATCATACCCCGCTAACCTCTATTTCCCCTGAACAAAACATTAAAATTTTATTAAAAATCTAAAATAGTGACTAAATAATGGTACCTTTGTTAGTAGAGATTCAATCCATATCACACGGTTTGAAAGATATAGGGAGTGATTTAGGTGAATGAAAGAATATTAGTCGTAGAAGATGAAAATAGCATCGCCAAAATATTGAAGATCGAATTGGAATATGAAGGATACGAGGTTATTGCGGCCAATGATGGGAGAACCGGCTTTCAATTGGCACTCGAGGGGAATTTTGACTTGATATTACTTGATGTCATGCTCCCTGAATTGAATGGCATGGAGGTCTTAAGGAAAATCAGGAAAGAAAACGATATGATTCCGATTATCCTATTGACGGCAAGGAATATGACGATGGATAAAGTAGCGGGCCTGGATCTTGGGGCAAATGACTATATTACCAAGCCGTTTGAAATGGAAGAGCTGCTGGCCAGAGTGCGCTCGTCATTGCGGCAGTCAGCAGTTTCCACCAGTGCTTTAAAAGCAGAAGAAGAGATTTTAACGATAAATGATATCATGGTTAATCCTCAGACGAGAGAAGTGGAAAGAGGAGGGAAGCCCATCACATTGACACCAAAGGAATTTGATTTTTTAGTCTACCTGTTAGCAAATAAGAACCGGATCGTCACAAGGGACAACATCATTAATAATGTGTGGGGTTATGAATATGAAGGAGAAACGAATGTTATTGACGTTTATATTCGACATTTAAGAAAAAAACTGGAAGAAGATTTTTCTGATTCTCAAATTATTCATACCGTAAGAGGAGTGGGATATATCATAAAGGAGTCGTAGAAAAGTATGAAAATCACAACGAAAATCAATTTGATGACAACGGCATGGATCCTTTTTGTATTAATTGCCATCAATTCAATTGTCTTTTTTTCATTTATGACCATCACATTTAACTTAGTTCAGGACGAAGTGCATCAAAAGGCTTCGGATATTATGAATGAGATAAAACCTGACGAATTATCCAATGTGTCCCAAACAAAATTCATTCCGTATTTATCCAGCCATTCTTTTATCAGATTTGTCAATAAAGATTCTACTATCATTAATGAAGTGACAAATGATAAATACTTATCAAAGAAAATTAAGCCTAAATTCACGAGCCACCCGACTACAGATCGGCGGATTATCCACGATGAGGGCGGAGAAGAGCAAATCATCATCTATAAAGAGCCAATCAAAGTGAATGGCCAGGTTAAATACACTTTAGAATTAAGTGAAAGAGTGATCGGATTGGAGCTGGGGAAGGATGTCCTGCTCATCATACTTGGTACATGTACTTTAATAGGAGCTTTATTTTCCCTACTTGGCGGCAGGTGGCTGTCTAATATCATCATCCGTCCTATTTCAAATATGATCAGATCGATGGAAGACATCGAAAAGAGCGGAATTCCTAAAAAGATATCCATACAGCGCGAAACAAAAGATGAACTGAATCAAATGGCGGTTACGTTTAATCGGATGATCGACAGATTGGATGAGAATCTGGAGCGGCAGAAACAATTTATATCCGATGCCTCCCATGAATTGAGGACACCGCTTACGGTTATCAAGAGCTATGCAGATTTACTGAGGCGGCGTGGGATTGAAAATGTTGAAATGACATTGGAAGCGATTGATTCCATTCATTCAGAAGCAACCAGGATTCAAAAGATGACGGAGCGATTCTTGGATCTTGCCAATACAGAGCTCGCTAACCAATTAGAACTCAAACCGATTCAATTAACATCCTTTTGCCAGGAAATCATTAACCAGCTGAAGGTTGCCTATAAGAGGAATATTGTACTTCATGCGAATACAGATTCACTATCTATCAGTGCAGACGAATTCAAATTAAAACAGGTCATCATTATAGCGATTGATAATGCCATAAAGTATAGCAAGGCAAAAGTGGATGTTTATCTTGAGGAGTATGATAAACATGTACTGATTAGAATCGTCGACTACGGCATTGGAATTCCGGAAGGTGAAATCAATCAGATCTTTGAACGTTTCTACCGGGTGGATAAAGCAAGAAGCAGACAAACTGGAGGAATGGGGCTCGGCCTTCCAATTGCTAAGAATATCATGAAGCAGCATCATGGCGAGATCAAAATCAATAGTGTAGAAGGGGAAGGAACAGAGGTTCAGCTAATGCTGCCAAAAATAAAAAATAAAAATATGATTGAGTAATTTAAAATTGATTGTGAAAACCAATCCCTTGTCATGTGGGGATTGGTTTTTTTAATGATTTGTTAATTTTGCATTAAGTGGGCGTTCAGCTGGAAGGTTTATAGTAGAGGTAACAAAAGCCGAGATTATTGAAATTAATATCTCTTGCTGGAAGTCATATATAGAGCGGGAAATATAAAAATGGGGTGGAAATCAATGATGAAATTCACAGACTCAGAGAGAATTTTAATCCTTTCAGCATCTGTTGGCGACGGCCATAATCAAGTAGCAAAAGCATTAAGTGAAGCTGTAGTGGACAGACATCCAGCTGTTGAACCAGTGGTGATTGATACAATGGAATGGCTGCATCCATATCTTTCTCCTATCAGTACATTACTGTATAAAAAGAGCATCAAAAATTTCCCCCAAGTATATAGCTTCTTATACAGAAAAACGCAGATAAGAAACTCTTTTTCGACAAGGTTAAATTCCATTTTTACAATTGGCATGAATTCAATGTTAAAAATCATTGAGAAGATCAGACCTTCTGCCATTATAAGTACCCATCCATTCGCTGCAGGCATCGTTTCAAAATTAAAGGAACAAAGATGCATTGATATTCCAGCAGTGACTGTCATTACAGATTATGCATACCATTCCTATTGGATCTATCCATTTACGGATCAATATATCGTCGGATCCAGGCAAGTAAAGGATGAATTAATGAATATGGGAGTTGAAGAGTACAAAATCAAAGCGACAGGCATTCCGCTTCGCAGGAGATTTAATGAAATACTCTCAAGAAAAACGTTGTTTGCTAAATACAATCTGCGCCCGGACAAGTTCACTCTGCTTGTGATGGGAGGGGGGGATGGATTTTTCAATAAAGAATCGTTTGAAGCTTTTGAGGATATTCCATACTCTATTCAATTGATTATCATTTGCGGACGCAATGAAAAATTAAGACAGCATCTGGAGAGGGAATTTTCAGGATCGAAACATGATGTGCTGCTAATGGGGTTTACTGAGAACGTCCATGAAATCATGGCCATTTCGGATCTAATGATCACCAAGCCCGGAGGAGTCACTTCATCAGAAGCCATAGCCATGAATCTACCGTTGCTTCTTTTTAACCCACTTCCAGGACAGGAAGAGGATAATGCCCAATTTTTATTGCAATCGGGTTTGGCGCGTCTTGTTCATACCCCTCATGAATTAATCTACAATATAAATAGAATGTTGAATGATCCACGGACTTTAACCTATATGCGTTATAGAGCGAGAAAATATCAAATGAAATCCGCTTCGAATAAAGCGGTGGGAATCATTGAACAGATGACCCAGAAGCTGCATATTCAGGAGATAGTATAATGTATCACATACTTTGAAAGTGCCTGTCACGCCCTGTTTTTGGTCGATTGCAAAACGACGTATTTCGGGGCGCGACAGGCACCTTTTTATTAAGGTAATTTTAATGAAGTGTTCAGAATCTGTACAG
This sequence comes from Falsibacillus pallidus, assembly GCF_003350505.1. Classification (NCBI taxonomy): domain Bacteria; kingdom Bacillati; phylum Bacillota; class Bacilli; order Caryophanales; family Bacillaceae; genus Falsibacillus; species Falsibacillus pallidus. The sequence continues at coordinate 436,559 of NZ_QQAY01000002.1, read as the reverse complement.
GTCTCTTCCCTATAATGAGTAGTACCCATCTTTGCAGTTTTTTACATAACTTCTAAGTTTTAAATGGGTCAAAGTATATTTAGGGGGAATCTTATGAAAAAGCTTGTTGAGGCATCCATGCAGCGTGCCATTTTAATGATTGTGTGTGTTATCATCATTTTGGCATGGGGAGCAATTTCTGCTTACCAGATGCAAAGGGATTATCTGCCGGGCATCAATAATACCACTTTATCCGTAAGTATGAGGGTGCCGGGGTATCTCGCAGATCAAGTGAAGAAGCAAGTCACTGACAACTTAGCAAGTGCAGTGAGAAGTGTCGATGGCCTGGATAACGTTGAAAGCACATCCTATGATGGTGGATTATTCATGAGTTTGTATTTTCCGATGGATACCGATATGAAACTAGCAGAAGATCAGGTCAATAAAGCGTTGGCCAGAGCGGATCTGCCATCTACCATTACCAGCACACCTGCAGTAACCAGGTTAACCACCAGTTCCTTTCCAATCCTGACCTACAGTTTGACCAGCTCCAAGTTAGATGAAGCAACGCTCCGGTCAACTGCAGCCCAAGAAATCACCAGACAATTAAATAGTGTTCCAGGGGTATCTGATGTTTCCGTGTTCGGAGGAGCAAAAGATGGATACGTAATGACGGTCCGAATGAAGGATTTAGCCAAGAATGGATTGACGCTCGATGATGTCAATAAATCCTTTGCATCTATTATTCCAATGATGCCGCAGGGGAATATCGTCAATAATCAGCTCTCCATCCCTGTTTCATTTGAAGGGCTAAAATTGACAGAGAAGCAAATGGAAAATGCAACGATTAAAAATAAAGAGGGCAAAAGCATACCAGTCTCTTCTTTTGCTGCCATTAAGCACTCATTAAATGACTTTAAAACCGTTTCAAGAACGAATGGCGCTCCGAGTGTGGAGCTGAATATCATTAAATCACCTTCAGCAAACATTACGGGCGTAGCCGATCGAGTGAAGGAACGGGTTTCCAACCTGCAGCTTGATACCATCAATCCAAATGACGTACATTTACATTTACTGTTAGATCGTGAAAAAGAACTAAATGATTCCCTATTTGGACTCATTAGAGAAGGATTGTTAGGCTGTTTATTTTCGATGATCTGTGTCTTCTTCTTTTTCAGGAATGTTCGCTCAACACTGTTAATTGCTGTTTCTTTGCCGATTTCTCTTTTAGCAACGACTGCCATCTTGAAGTCTATGGGCATCACACTGAACATCCTGACTGTTTCCGGTTTGATTGTAGCAATGGGGCGTATTGTGGATGATTCTATCGTAATCCTTGATAATATGTATCGAAAACGAGAAGAAGAAAATGGGAAGCCGATTTTATCCCTTCTTGCAGACTCTGTAGTTGAGATGATACCTGCAATTCTAGGCTCTACCTTAACTACTATTGCGGTATATATCCCGATTGCTTTTGTCGGAGGCGTTATCAGCGCTTCTTACAGTGGCTTTGCATGGTCTGTGGTCATAGCCTTAATCATCTCGTTCATCACTGCTATGTTAGTGATTCCGACCTTCGCATTCATGGGGTGGAAGGGAGGCAGGCAGCCTAAAAAAACCATCTCATTAGATAAGAAGATGAGGCCAGTATTAGAGAAGGCATTCAAAAATAAGAAAGCATTGCTGTTTATTTCTCTGGCTGTCTTTTTAGCTGCGGGAGTCTGCTCGACTTTATTGCCGATCAGCTTGCTGCCAAGCGGTAAAATCGGTCAAATTGCCATCAAAGCTGAATTGCCGAAAGGAAGTACACTTCTGCAAGTAGATTCTGAAGTCAAAAAAATTGAACAATCGTTAAAGAGCAATCCAAAAGTAGAGTCCTATTCTTCTCGTTTTGGCTCAACCATGACACCTCAAAGCGACGATGTCTTTGACCAAGGAGGGGGATACATTACGTATCCAAATGTGGCGAATCTTTCTGTCGTGCTAAAAAGGGATAAAGATGCAGACGCTGTTATTACTCAACTGCAAAAAGAACTGCCTAAACTATCAACCAATACGACTTATACTGTAACAAGCCAGAATATATCAGGAGACGATTCTCAGATTCGCATAGTATTTTCGGGAGCAGATCAAGCGACTTTGGATCAAATTGCCCAAAAAGCAAGAGTCAAGCTTGCCGATATTTCAAACCTAAGCGTTGATGGCAAAATGGATCTGACCAATGGGGCTGCAAAATATAAGGTGGTTATTGACCAGGGGAAAATCAACGAACTTGGCGTGAATCCACAAGATATTCTCACTGTCATCAATCGGTATATGGCACAGCCTAAAGACGCTCAGGTGACCGTTGACCATAACGTGCTGCCAATGGATGAGTTTCTTGATCAAATCGCATCTGGAAAAGATGCACCTCTTTCCATTACAGCATCTGCAGATGACGTAATCGCCTCTCTTAAATCAGAATCCTTTAAGGGAGAAAATGGAAAAATTGTTCAATTTGATCAAATAGCTTCTGTCCAAAAAGAAACAGGATCCTCTTCCATAAGCGAAAGGGATGGGCAGCCGTTTTCACTCGTTACGGCTTTGATAACATCCAACGATATTGGAAAGGTATCGAATAAAGTAGATCAAGCATTAAAAGGCATGTCATTGCCGGATGGAATTTCGTATTCGCTGGGAGGCATTTCTGAACAGGTCAAACAAATGATTGTTGACATGGTCATTGCTGTTTCATTTTCAATTCTCCTAGTACTGCTGATAACCTCATCCATATTTAAAGGATGGAGAGCACCATTGTCGGTCCTTTTAAGCATCCCGTTGGCTCTGAGCGGGGTTGTTGTGGCCTTGCTGCTATTCCATGGGGAATGGAACCTTGCAGCATTAATCGGCGTATTGATGCTTACAGGTATTGTAGTCACAAATGGAATTGTACTTGTCGATAAAATTGAACGAAACCGAAAAGAAGGGATGACTTTAAAAGAAGCCGTCCTGCAAGGAAGCCTTTCGAGGATACGACCTATATTAATGACAGCTGCTGCCACTGTTCTTACCTTACTGCCGCTTGCATTCTCTCATAGTGGAGAGACCGTTATCTCTCAAACATTGGGGATTGTGGTGATTGGCGGAATGGTCACTTCGACCATTAACAGCTTTTTTATCATTCCAATTATTTACGAATGGTTCCATAAGAAAGCTGCCAATAAAAAGAGCGCTAAATCTAATGCAATTACTAAATAAGTGATGTGCGAGGATTCCTAGAATAAGATTGTTGTAAATGGAAAGGGAGAAGGGGAATAAAGCCCTTCTCCTTTTTCATTCAATAGGTAACTGGATGCTGATGGTCGTTCCTTTTGAAAGGATGCTCGAAGCATAAATGCTGCCATTATGCAGTTCTATGATTTCCTTCACAATGGCAAGCCCGAGACCGATTCCGCCAGTTGATCGGGTTCGTGATTTGTCTACCCGATAAAACCGATTAAAGATATAGGGGACATCCTCAGGTGGTATTCCTTCTCCTTCATCTTTAACTTCTATTTGAATGAAGTTGGAAAGGGGCTGTATGATTACAGATATCGTTGAACCTTCATACGCATGGCGATAAGAGTTGTTTAAAAGATTGATAAGGACCTGCTCAAATCGTTGTTGATCAATTTGCGCAAACAGATTTTTAGGGCATGTAAAAGATAATTTTATGTTTTTATTCTTGTATGCCGGTCTAAGTCTGTCAATGGTTTTAGCACTCAGATCATAAAGATTACATCTTAATTTCGTAATTTGAAAGGAGTGTTTTTCCATTTGCGCGAGGTCAAATAAATTCTTCACAAGATCTGTTATATGCTCGCTTTCTTCTTTAATTATTGATAAATAGTTATTTCTCTCTTCTACAGTAATGGACTCTCTCATTGCGATGTCTGCATATCCTTTTACAAATGTTAATGGTGTTCTTAATTCATGCGCAACGCTCGCTAAGAATTCACTTCTTTCGTTTTTCATGAACTTCAAATCGTTTGCCAATTGTTGAATAGCATTTGACAACTCACCAATTTCATCATAACCTTTGACATTTAGTGAAACGGTCAAATCCCCGCTGCTCATTTTTTGGGCCGCTTCCTTCATGTGGACTAATGGTGTGGCAATCAGCTTGGACAAACCAATCATGGTAATAATGGTCACAGCTAGAATAATGGCGCCTGAAATCAGAAATTGGTGAGTTAGATGGTTTATGAGGGATTTAATAGAACCAGTCCCTAAAAACATATAGACATAGCCTTTTACTTGATTATTTATTTTAATAGGGCTGACAGTACATATATATTCAGATGTTTTCCAATGTTTTTCAATGACGGATCCTTTATGTGGTATAGGCATCTCATGCAGCAAATGATTCTTCATTCCATCGGTCACTTTTTTTGATTGGGCTATTGTTTCTCTTGTTGACGAGGTTATTATTACACTAGTTGACCCCTCAGATTCCATTAATGCCACATGTTTTACAGTTGTGGAATCAAAATTCTTCTGCAATACGTCCCTATGGCTGTTTCCCCTGGCCAGAAGGGCATTGATTTCTTCATTGACACGTGATTGAACTAAATTGGTATATAGAGAGAAGAATAAAATTCCTTCTATCAGCAAAGTGGCGATTAAAAAATATAAGCTGATTTTAATCGATATTTTCTTTATTCTCATCGCATAGATCTCCATTGATATCCAATGCCATATAAAGTGGCCAAGTGCTCATCAATTTGAAAACCAACTTTTCTTAATTTTTCTCTGATATTTCGAATATGAGAGTCTACTGTACGATCCTCTATTTCTGAATCAAATCCCCATATATTATTTATAAGCTGGTCTCTGCTAAGGACAATATCTTGATTACCTAAAAATAATCCGAGCAGAGAAAATTCAATAGGGGTAAAAGTGAGGTCTTTGCCGTTTACCAAAACAGTATGTTTAGCCTCATTCCATATCAGTTCATTGAAAATAATCTCATTTGCTGAATGAGTCCGCCTAAGAACGGCATTCAAACGAGCAATCAAAATGTCTTCATCAAAAGGTTTCGTAATATAATCATCTGATCCAGAATTCAACCCATAAATCATATCTGCTTTATTGTCCCTTGCGGTTACCATAATAATAGGAATATCACTGAATTTCCTAATTTCTTCACAGGTTTCCCATCCGTCCATTCCCTGCATCATGATATCCAGCAGGACTGCATCAACTTGCTTCTCTGTTAGATATTCAATGGCTTGAGAGCCAGAATTTGCTTTTAAACAATTAAATCCATTAGGGGTTAAATATAATTCAAGCAGATTCAGCATCTTGACTTCGTCATCTACTAATAAAATATTTTTCATTGTATTAAGTCTCCTAAATCAATTTCAATTATTATTTTAACTTACAATAAAAATGTCGAGAATCTATGCAGTACCTTCATAATTTCTTCAAATTCTTTTGATAAGATCCAACTATTCAATTAACACTTTAAATGGAGGTTAGGTGAAAATCAAAAGGATTGAATGAGAGATTGTTCATAAGCACAAAATAAAAGGCATGTTAAACCAATAAAAACCAGATTAAGAGGTGTAAAAATGAGAGGGAAAAAATTCGTTGCAGTATTGATTACTTTAATTACCGCTATCGCTCTTGCTGCATGTTCCAGCAGCGACAACAGTTCTCCAAAGAAAGAGAGCGGTGATCAGCAGAAGAAAAATAGTGAGCAAATGAATATGGACCACTCCAAAATGGATATGTCAGGTTCAGATGAAGTTCCAAAAGGGTTAAAAGATGCTATAGATCCTACTTATAAAGTGGGCAGTAAAGCGATTGTAACAGCTGATCATATGAAGGGAATGAAGGGAGCAGAAGCTAAGATTGTGGGGGCGTATGAAACGATTGCGTATGCGATTTCGTATAACCCTACAAATGGCGGTAAAAGGGTGACCAATCATAAATGGGTCATTCAGGAAGAAATTCAGGGTGCTGGTGATGAAGAGTTGAAAAAGGGCACCGAGGCAACAGTTAATGCCGATCATATGGAAGGGATGAATGGGGCTAAGGCAACCATTGATTCCGCGGAAAAAACGACAGTCTATATGATTGATTACAAACCAACCAATGGTGGTAAGACAGTTAAAAATCATAAATGGGTTACAGAAAGCGAATTAAAACCAGCAAAATAGTAATTTAATCGATTTTTTGTTTATAGGGCCACTAGGTAGGATAAACACCTTATGTACCCAAAATAATAGGAGGCGATTTAGTGTCACATGAAAAGTACAAATCTTTAATTGAAACCTTGCATGAATGTATGGAAGCGTGCAACCATTGCTATGATGCATGCTTGAATGAAGACAATGTAAAAATGATGACTGAGTGCATTCGGTTGGATCGTGAATGTGCGGATATTTGCTCTTATTTAGAACAAGCCCTGGTCAGAGGAACTCCTTTTGATGGAGAATTAGCTTCAATTTGTGCAACAATTTGCGAAGCTTGTGGAAATGAGTGTAAAAAGCATGATCATGACCACTGTCAAAAATGTGCAGATGCATGTTTGAAATGCGCTGAAGAATGTAAAAAGGTTGCAGCATAATTAAATTTGCAGTGAGATAAGTTTTAAGATTGAGTCCGCCGGAAAACGTGCGGATTCTTTTTATGCTTAAATGCTGGCATAATCGTAGATAAATACAAAGTTTTATGATTTTATGCTAATTTATTATCTACTACAAAGGGAAGGGAGTGTAATGGTTGATGATGGATGGCGATCTATTTTCTAGTTTACATAATATAAATTATAGATAGTTGAGTTTTAAAAAGAAAAAATGTCTCATATCAAAAGTATACTCTTAATAGTGAGACAGAATAGAAATTTTATGAGATTTGTGATGGTTTAAATTTTATTTTTTTTTTTACGATTTAATTTTACTTTTAATGCATCTGGAGTTTTCAATATATTTTTTCTCCTGAATTTCTATACGTAAATAATCAGTTGCAATTCTAACTGGCTATTTATTGATTTTTTACGTTTGCAGTGAATTTTGTTTCATTTGGATATTCTTATCCAGAAAATCTGTCTGCTGTATTTCTGAATCATTGTCTATCCTATAATATGTAAATCACCTTACTAGTTAACATAATATTATTATGTTTTCTACTATTCATTAAAATGAAATCATAGCGCCTCTTTCATCGAATTTGGAAGTTGGATTCCAGGCAATTTCCCATATATTCTTCTCTGGATCTGCAAAATAGGCAGTCCTTCCTCCCCATTCAGCATTTGTCGGCTCTTTAAGCAGGCTGCCGCCAATTTGTTTAATGATTTCATATGTGGAATCTACTTCATCAGGTGTATCAACGTTGATTGCAATGGTCATTTTGCTGTATTCAGGTGTGTCGGGAAGCTTAACACTTGAATCTTTTTCTATATTTTCCTTCGGATATAACGATATCAGTACACCTGCTGTTTTAAATACAGCGTAGGCATCTGAACTGATTTCGGTTTCCTCCCAGCCCAATTTTTGATAAAAGGCTCTTAGCTTCGGTAGATTGTATGCTGCTATAGTTAATAGACTTACACGCTGATGGATCATTTAACACACTCCAATTCCAAACATCAATTTTAATACATTTTATCAAGATTAATGCAATAAAGCTAAATGTAAAAGACAGCCCGCGCTAACAAACGCAGACTGTTCATTTCGGACAGATATGGATGCCGTTCGTTGGTTCCCAATCGGCAAAGAATATGTCTTTTTCACTGGTGTAACCCTTGATGTTCAGCTGGGTCCTTAACCAGGCATCGGTGCAGCCAATCTGTTTCAGGTTGTCTTCCAGGATGTCCCCGTCAATGATTAAGGCAATGGGAAGAGTTTCTTCTTTTGCAGGAAGATTTAAATCTTCTTTAATGGGATTTTGAAATTGAGATTTCAGCAAAAGGCTGATCTGACCGTTTGCTTCAAGGATTCCGTATTTCACCTCTCTTACCGAAAACACACTGTTCTGACGCAAGAGGCTTTGAACTTGATTGATATCCACTTTGTTCTTTTTCATCATTTGTCTATCAAAGGAGCCGTTTCTTATAATGATTGCCGGATCACCAATCAAAAAGGATCGAGTGAAATTCCACTTTTGGGTTATGTACTCCATTGCCAGCATCAACAGCAGCCACAGTCCGGTTCCATATAAAAATTGGAGGGTGTGGACATCGTTTTCATATAAGGCGTTTCCCAGAAATTCGCCGAGCACCAGGACAAAAACCAAATGAAACAGTGTGAGCTGGTAGATTGAGGTGCGTCCTGTCCAAATCACTATCATAAATAACGCAGCAAACCCGATAATGATTTTTGTCGTCATCAGCCCCATATCCAATTCTTCCATTCTAATGATGTCCCCCTCTCGAGTTATATGGCAAGTCCTAATGAAAACCGTTAAAAAGCACAAGACTGTTTATCTTGTGCCTATGTGGCAGCTAAATACTGCCTTATGGTGCCGAAATACTGGATTTGCTGAAAAGCAGGATAGATTGATTCAAATTCCACATAGATCGGCATATCCAACAGCCAAGGAAAGTATGTGTAAAAAAGTCTGTCACCGTTTGCTATCGCTTTTAATGCGATAGACAGTTCTTTCTGAAAGATCATATAGCGGACCGATGCGTGATTCTCATCGTACTCTCCACTTGAAATGTGGACTTTTGCCTGCAGGAAATGCTGCCCCATATGCAGCACCCACTCTGCAAGGACTTCATCTCTCATGAGCATATTTACTTTTTCAAAATCAAATTGGCAGCCTGCGCTTAAGAACATATCCCCCGTCAAATCTGAATGAGTCAAGGTATATTTTCTGCCCTCGACTGGGAAAAACGGGGTAGCAGGCGGAAGCAATAATACGGAAAGTTTTTCAGGATGGAATTCTCGCATGTCTTTCCCCTCCCGGCATATCGTACAAATGGTTTACCATAATGTATGATATTTGCCCAGGAAAGGTGAATTTGTATTTGATTAATAGGTGATCCATTTGGCATGGACCATCTGCCATTTACCGTTTTCGTAATACCAATAAGACTCTACGGTTCCGATTCCGTCTGCGTGGTAGGCACCGCTGACACGTTGATAGCCGATCAACCCCCAACCTTTTTTTCCTGCTATTTTTGAAGGTTTAAAATAGGCGATCGGGTCGACCATCAATTCTGTCGGTTCATTTAACTTTCCATTTTTGTAGATTCCAAGCCTTAAATAATCGTCTTTTCTGGCAGATAGATCGACTGTATACGTCTTTCCTATCTCGGGAATCGTGACAATTGCTTTGTACCCATCGGCAAATTGGCCCTGAACTTGTAGTGAGGGCGGCATCGGGATATCCGTTTCGACGCCTTCTTTCAGCGTAGTCAGTTTATAGCTGTAGAAGCCGCCACTTCCTCCGGTAACACTTGATTGAAGCATATCTTTAACCCTGTCATGGTTGAAATCCTTAAACGTAATGGAAGGTTCATAACCAGGTTCATAGTTAATTCTTATTTTATTTTGATTATCGAGCAGTACATCTGCCCAAATTGCCTTTAGATAGTTGCTTTCTTGATCAAAGGGAATTCCTTTCAAAGTAATATCAGACTTCTTACCGGTCCCTGTCACGTCCTCATGATAGACCGCCTCCACACGTGGTTCCAATGCCTTCTGTTCCGCATTGGTAAAAGCACCGGCAGCTGCATGCAGTGACATAAAGAAAAACGCAGAAAACGCAAATAACAATTCTTTTTTCATGAGACCCTCTCCTCCTGATGATTGTTACTCTTATCATCACCAGGAAAGTCATAATTATGTAATTAACCCATGGGGTTCCACATTTTTCTCAATTAAAAAGACACCATACCGTCACAAACTTGGTAGGTGTCTTTTAATGATCAATTTATTGTGCTTTTCTTACAGATTGCGGTTTTTTATCCCATGCATCTGCTCCAGTAACTCCAGGCAAGGAGTCTGAGTAGAATACAGGATCTTTTCCGGCTTTTCTCTGTGCTTTATAATCCTTTAATGCTGCCAGTGCAACCTTGGCAAGCATCGTAACGGCTATCAGGTTGATGATGGCCATGATGCCCATGAATAAGTCTGCAAGGCTCCAAACGACGCCAAATTCCACGATGGAACCAAAGATGACCATTGCGATGACAGCAAGGCGATAAATGAATAATGCCACTTTGCTGTTTTTGATGAATTCAATATTCGTTTCGCCATAATAATAGTTCCCAATGACGGAACTGAATGCAAACAGGAATATGGCAATTGCTACGAATAATGCTGCCCAGCTGCCGACATGTGTTTCCAAAGCAGCCTGTGTCAATGAAATTCCTTCAGGGCCATTCGGACCCTTTGTATATGTTCCGGACAAGAGAATCATGAAAGCCGTAGCAGTACAGATCATCATTGTATCCGTAAAAACACCAAGAGTCTGAATCAATCCTTGTTTAACCGGATGCGTGACGGCTGCAGTAGCAGCTGCATTCGGTGCACTACCCATACCAGCTTCATTTGAGAATAATCCACGTTTGATACCCATCATGATTGCGGCTCCGACACCGCCTCCCACAAATTGGCGGACGCCGAACGCATGGTCAAAAATAAGCTTGAACATAGACGGGATCTCCGGGATGTGTTGAAGCAATACAAAGATTGCCAAAATGATGTATAGAACCGCCATGACCGGCACAAGGATCTGAGTCACGTTTGCGATGCGCTTCAATCCGCCAAATATGATGATTGCGGTCAAAACTGCCAAGATGATTCCAACTACTGTCCGGCTGGCACCAAATCCTTCTTCCATGGCAATGGATATGGTATTGGCCTGTACAGAATTAAAGATAAGACCATAGCAGAATGTGATGACGATGGCGAAAAGAATTCCCATCCATCTTTTGTTCAGCCCTTTTTCCATATAGTAGGCAGGGCCGCCTCTGTAGCCGTCTTTGTCTTTGACTTTAAAAATCTGTGCAAGTGTACTTTCCATGAAGCTTGATGCACCGCCTAATAGCGCTATCAGCCACATCCAGAATACGGCTCCGGGACCACCGGCTGCGATTGCGGATGCTACACCTGCCAAATTCCCCGTTCCAACACGGGATGCTGTACTGATGGTAAAGGCCTGGAAGGATGAAATCCCTCTTTTACCATCGGCAGAAATGGTTGATTTGTCCGTTAGTACGCGGAACATCTCTCCGAAATATCGGAATTGTACAAATTTCGTTCTTATAGAAAAATAAAGTCCTAATCCGATAAGTAAAACGATGAGGATGTACCCCCACATGTAGTCGTTTAAAAAATTGACTACATTTGTCAACATATTCATTGATTCGCCTCCTGAAAAAAATTAGCAAAAAAATTTGTTCAACAATTAGTGCCAACTTACATTTTCCCTTCATTCGCTTTCCATAAACATAACAATAAAAAACCGCCATCCCATAAGGATAGCGGTCTATTGTTGTCTAGGAAATTATAAGATATTACCTTGTGGATAGTTCATACAAGGTAGTCGACGTCCAGCTCCAGCGCCTAGCCCCTCGAGTCATAAGCCGCACCTCTACGGAAATCAGGATTTCCTTCGAATTCCGTCTTATGCTGGTCGGGGCTGATCGAGGCGCTTGCGCTTTTGTTCTTCAATCAGCTTGATGACTCAGATGGTTCAATATCTTTTTCAAGGTCTTTCCATGTCTTGATGACTGGACCTGATTCTGATTCATCGATCACGAATGAGCCATTTGAATAGCGGTCGCTGTTTCTGATTGCATCTGCTTGAATGGTTTCAATGCTGCCTTTTTCACACAATACATAGACAATATCATTTTTTGAAACGAGTTCGATTCCTGACACTCGGTGAGGGTTGGACTTTAATTCACGGAGCATGACAACGCCTCGTTTAGCCCTGGTCGTTTTTTCGAACTCTGCCAATTTCATCTTTTTCACAGCACCGCGGTGTGTGACGAGAAGGATGGAAGTTTCGTCTGCAGGGTTGAAGGCTTTGCCTCCCACAACGTAGTCCCCATCTTTTAAATTGATTCCCTTGACTCCGGCTGCTCTTGCACCAACAATGCTTACTTCCTCTTCGCTGAACCACAGTCCATAGCCAAGGTTGGTAGCAAGGAAGAGATCCATTGCTCCGTTTGTCTTATGGACATCAATAACCTCGTCATTCCCTTTTACATTCACCCCAACGAGCGGACGTGAATAGCGCTGGGCTTTGTAGTTGGAAAGCTCGGTTTTTTTGACCATCCCGTTCTTGGTTATGAACAAGAGATAGGCATCTTCTGTGAAATCCTTGATCGGCATGGCCTTGATGATATCCTCGTCCCGGTCGATTGGAATGAGATTGGAAATATGCTGGCCAAGGTCTTTCCAACGGATATCAGGGAGCTCATGAACCGGCATATATAAGTAATTCCCTTTGTTCGTGAACAGAAGGAGTACATCCGTCGTATTAAGTTCAATCTGTGCCAGGAGTCTATCCGATTCCTTCATGGCAAGGTCCTGACCGTTTGATGCAGAATAAGACCGGAGTGAAGTACGTTTGATATAGCCGTCATTTGTGACGGTCACCATCACCTCTTCACTTGCAATAAGAACTTCGAGGTTGATCTTGATTTCTTCAATCTCATCTTCGATTTTTGTTCTTCTGGCATCTGCATATTTCTTTTTGATTTCCTTCAGTTCTTTTTTCAGAACCGAGATCAATCGTTTTTCGCTATTCAGGATTTCACTGAGTTCATCGACTTTCTTAGCCAATTCCTCTGCTTCTGCCCGAAGCGCTGTTATATCGGTGTTCGTCAATCTGTATAGCTGCAAGGAAACGATCGCTTCGGATTGAGTTTCGGTGAATTGGAATTTCGCGATTAAATTATCCTTTGCATCCCGCTTATCTTTTGAAGCTCTGATGGTTGAAATGACTTCGTCAAGGATGGAGAGTGCCTTCATCAAGCCTTCTACGATATGCTGCCTTTCGCGTGCCTTGCCTAAGTCATATTCAGAACGTCTGGTGATGACTTCTTTCTGATGATCGATGTAGGCATCAAGCATCTGGCGGATGCCCATCAGCTTCGGACGCTGATTATGTATGGCAACCATATTAAAGTTATAAGTGACTTGGAGGTCGCTGTTTTTATAAAGGTAATTTAATACCCCGGCAGAATCTGCATCCTTTTTTAGTTCGATGACGATGCGAAGTCCCTGGCGATCGGTTTCATCGCGAACTTCTGATATGCCTTCGACTTTTTTGTCGACGCGGAGTTCATCCATTTTTTTGACAAGATTGGCTTTATTGACTTCATAAGGGATTTCAGTGACGACGATCTGCTGTCTGCCGCCCCTTTGGTCTTCGATTTCCGCTTTGCCCCGGATTACGATTTTGCCTTTCCCTGTTTCATACGCTTTTTTAATGCCGTCTTTCCCTTGGATTATGCCTCCAGTGGGGAAGTCTGGGCCTTTGATGAGCGTCATGATGTCGTCTACTGTACATTCTGGATCATCAAGCCTCATGATAACTCCATCAATGACTTCATCAAGGTGATGCGGTGGTATTTCTGTCGCATACCCAGCAGAAATACCTGTCGATCCATTGACGAGCAAGCTTGGGAAGCGTGCCGGCAAGACAGTTGGTTCATTGGACGTATCGTCAAAGTTCGGAATGAATTCGACTGTCCGTTTATCAATATCCCTTAATAATTCGGATGAAATGGATGAAAGCCTTGCTTCTGTGTAACGCATTGCAGCCGGTGGATCGCCGTCGATGGAGCCGTTGTTTCCATGCATTTCAACCAATAGATTGCGAAGCTTCCATTCCTGGCTCATCCGCACCATCGCGTCATAGACGGAAGTATCACCATGCGGATGATAATTGCCGATGACGTTTCCGACGGTCTTGGCTGATTTACGGAAACCTTTATCTGCTGTATTGCCCTCTACATGCATTGCATAGAGGATGCGGCGCTGCACCGGTTTCAGTCCGTCGCGGGCATCCGGCAGCGCACGTTCTTGAATAATATATTTACTGTACCGTCCAAAACGGTCGCCTAGTACATCCTCTAGTGGAAGGTCTTGAAATTTCTCAACTGTTGACATGATCGATTATACCTCCTCAGCGACCAAGATATTTTCATTTTCAAGGATATTCTGATCTTCTTCGAGTCCAAACGCCACATTGCTCTCGATCCATTTGCGGCGCGGCTCCACTTTGTCGCCCATCAATGTTGTGACACGTCGTTCCGCCCGGGCAGCATCGTCGATCCTGACGCGGATCAATGTCCTGGATTCAGGGTTCATTGTCGTATCCCAAAGCTGGTCAGCGTTCATTTCTCCAAGTCCTTTATAACGCTGGATCATGTAGCCTTTTCCAACTTTCTTGATGGCACCCTGCAATTCATCATCTGTCCAAGCATATTCGATGACTTCCTTCTTGCCTGTCCCTCTGCTGACTTTATAAAGCGGCGGAAGAGCAATGTAAATCTTCCCTGCTTCGATCAAAGGCTTCATATAGCGGTAGAAGAATGTCAGCAGCAATACTTGGATATGAGCACCATCCGTATCGGCATCTGTCATGATGACCACTTTATCGTAATTGATATCTTCAATATTGAACTCAGGCCCAACACCGCCGCCGATAGCGTGGATGATGGTGTTGATCTCTTCATTTTTAAAAATATCAGCAAGCTTGGCTTTTTCTGTATTGATAACTTTACCACGGAGCGGCAAGATCGCCTGGAAACGACGGTCCCGTCCTTGTTTAGCCGATCCACCCGCTGAATCTCCCTCGACGAGATACAATTCATTCTTTTGCGGATTGCGCGATTGTGCAGGGGTCAGCTTACCGGATAGAACCGTGTCGGAACGCTTCTTTTTCTTTCCGTTGCGGGCTTCTTCCCTTGCTTTTCTCGCTGCTTCCCTCGCTTGGGCCGCTTTGATGGCTTTTTTAATCAGGAGGGTGCTGACATCATTGTTTTCTTCAAGGAAATAAGATAAATGTTCGGAAACAACGGAATCCACCGCAGACCTTGCTTCGCTTGTCCCTAATTTCCCTTTCGTCTGACCCTCGAATTGAAGGAGTTCTTCCGGGATCCTGACTGAAACGATAGCAGACATTCCTTCGCGAATATCCGTTCCTTCAAGGTTTTTATCCCGCTCCTTCAAAAGGTTGACCTTGCGTGAAAATTCATTGAAGACACGAGTCATGGCTGTCTTCGCTCCCGCTTCATGGGTTCCGCCGTCCTTTGTCCGCACGTTGTTTACGAAGGAAAGAACGTTCTCAGAGAAGCCGTCGTTGAATTGAAAGGAGAATTCGACTTCAATTCCGTTTGCTTCTCCTTCAATGAACACAACCGGATGGAGGACATCTTTTTCTTCATTCAAATACTGAACAAACGCTTCAATTCCACTTTCATAGTGAAAAACGTCCTGCTGATCATGACGTTCATCAATGATTTCGATTTTTAAGCCTTTGAGCAGGAATGCGGATTCTCTTAGACGTTCACAAAGTATGTCATAGTTGTACGTGGTGGTGCTGAAAATGGTGGGATCCGGTTTGAAATGAATGGTTGTCCCGCTATGTTTGCTTTTCCCGATCTTTTCCAAGGTTGTTTCAGGTTTGCCGCCATGGCTGAATTTTTGCTGGTAAGTAAATCCGTCGCGATTGATTGTGACAACCAGCCATTCGGAAAGGGCATTAACGACAGAGGCACCTACACCGTGCAATCCTCCGCTCGTCTTGTATCCGCCTTGTCCAAATTTCCCTCCTGCATGAAGGACGGTGAAAATGACTTCCGGCGTCGGCTTCCCTGATTTATGCATACCAGTAGGCATCCCGCGTCCTTTATCCTGGACTGAGATGCTGTTGTCTTTATGTATTTTCACAATTATATGATCTCCGTATCCGCCAAGTGCTTCATCAACGGAGTTATCTACGATTTCATAGACTAGATGATGCAGTCCTCTGGCGTCTGTAGAGCCGATATACATCCCAGGGCGCTTCCTGACTGCCTCGAGGCCTTCCAAAACCTGAATGGCATCATCATTATAGTCGAATATATCCTGTTTAGTGGCCACGTGCATTCCCCTTTCAAAACAAAAACAACAACGAACGAGTGTTCGTTACATTCAATTGTAGCATATTTTTTATGTCTTATTGTACTGTTTTCTGGCGTTTTGGCAAATCCCTCTGAAACAGGAAGCTGCCAAATCCTATTTTTAAAATACGGTTAAACCCAAAACGAAAGCAAGCGAAATCGTTACGCTTGCTTGGTCAGCATGGTTATTTCGTAAGAGCATGTTCCACCTTGATGCAGCGATCCATAATAACAGTATAACCTTTTTTCGCTAAGAATTCATAGGCTTCCTCATTTGCCACCCCGAGCTGGGCCCAAAAAACATCCGCATCTATTTCATCGAATTCCTTTGCAATGGCCGGCAGGAATTCAGAACGCCTGAAGATATTCACAATGTCGATGTGCCCTTCAATGTCCTTTAATGTCGGCACCGCTTTCATTCCGAGGACCTGTGAGACATTTGGATTAACGGGTATGATTTCATAGCCGGCATCCTGCATGGCTTTGGATACTGCATAAGAAGTGCGTTCAGGCTGATCGCTCAACCCAACGACAGCGATTCTTTTTGATTTTTTTAAAATAACACCGATCTCTTCCCTGGATGGATTGTTAATTGGCATTGATGAGTCCCCTTTCAGCAAGTAAGGTTTTCGTTTGAATTATCGCACCTAGTTAAGTTGGTGAAATATTCCTTCTTTTTTTAGAGTAAGGCAAGTTTTGCCGTTGTGCAAGTTTCTTTTTAATTATTGCCTTAGCCTATGTTTAGAAAACAGACTAAAGCAAAAAGGGAAACGACAGGCGTTTTCCCTTTTTTTGTCCCATTATTTTTTGATTAATCCTTTTTTGATCAGGAAGTCCTTTGCTACTTTTTTTGGATCCTGATGGTCGATGTCCACTTTTGCATTCATTTCACTCATCTCTGCTTCGGAGATTTTTCCGGCAAGCTGGTTGACGACATCTTTCAGTTTCGGGAATTTCTTTAGGACATCCTCCCTGACGATTGGCACTGCATCATATTTCGGGAAAAAGCCTAAGTCGTCTTTCGTTGTCGCAAGGTCATAGCGCTGGATGCGTCCATCGGTCGTGAAGGCGGGTATTACGTCAACATCTCCGTTTTTAACCGCATCGTACATGACATTTGGATCAAAGCTTTTTTGATCCTTGAATTTAAACCCATACGCTTTTGCCATGGCATCATATCCATCTGCACGTTCATAGAACTGGTGAGGTGCTCCGAAAGTCATGGAGCTTGAATCAGGGACTAAATCTGAGAAAGTTTTTGCATCGATTCCTGAATCTTTTTTATAGGCTAAAGTATAGGTGTTTTCAAAGCCGAGCGGCTCAAGCCAGTCTACCTTGTATTTCTTTTTATAGCCTTCCCTGACTTTTTTCAACACATCTTCTGAGGATTCTCCCGGTTTTGCTTTGTCTTTAAGGACCGCTTCCAGCCCTGTTCCGGTGTATTCCACATACATGTCGATATCCCCTTTATCCAGGGCAGGAGTCAAGATTGAGACTTCTCCCAAGCCTTCTTTGACTTTGACTTTGTAATCCGTTTTGGCTTGGATATATTGGGATAAAATCTCTGGGAGTATGTACTGTTCGGTCCATTTTTTCCCTGAGATAACGATGGTATCTTTATTATCGTTTCCGCAGCCTGCGGAAAAAACGGCAGCCATGATAACGATGGCCAATAGGGTGCTTATTTTTTTCACTGAAATTCCTCCGATTTTCTAATTTTTTAATCCTTTTGGCGTTGTTGCTCTTTCAATCAACCTAAGCAGGAAATCAAAAAGCAAGGCGAGCAGGGCGGCAGGTAAAGCGCCGGCCAAAACGAGCATATTGTTATAGGTTGAAAGGCCGCGGTAAATGATGTCGCCAAGGCCCCCGGCACCGACAAAAGTGGCAAGTGTGGCTACACCGACGGTCAAAACTGTCGCCGTCCTGATTCCTGCCATCATGACTGGAAGGGATAGCGGCAATTCGATCTTCATGAGGATCTGCCCTTTTGTCATCCCCATCCCCCGTCCTGCTTCAATGATCCCGCTGTCGACCCCCACAATTCCTGTATATGTATTCCTTAAGATTGGCAGGAGGGCATATACCGTTAAGGCGATGATGGCTGTCGGGTTTCCGATGCCAAGCAGCGGTACGAGAAATCCGAATAAGGCAAGACTTGGGATCGTTTGGAAAATAGCCGTGATCCCTATGAAAAACTCCGCCATTCTTTCATTGCGTGAAATAAAGATGCCGAGCGGGATGGAAATGACGATCGCAATCAGAATGGAAATGAAAGAGAGATATAAATGCTGGATGAGGCCCTCTATAATCAAATCCTTGCGTGATGTTATGGTCTCCCAAAACAAGCTCATACCGTTGATTCCTCCTTAAGGCCAGCCATTGCAGCAAACAGTCTATCCTTCGTGACCAATCCTGCATAATGCCCATTTGCCGCTACAGGAACACTTGTTCTGTTCGTTGAAAATAGCATTCTGGCTGCTTCTTTAATGGTATTGGTGTGAAGTGCGAACGTATCTGAATGATGCAAAAGGTTCAAGGTTAACGGCTGGGATTCCATTTCTTCCTTGAAGACAGTCCCTGCATAGGAATGATTTTCGTCAACGACGTGGATTTCATGGATTCCTGCTGGCATATCCTCCGGCCAAGGCTCAAGCTTAGTCGTGAAATCTTTTTCCAATGAAAGGACAGGAAGGCCGGTCATGCAGTAGTCAAGAAGGTTGTATTCAGGTGGGCCTGCTGCTGCCCGAGCATTCTTCAATCGTTCCTCTCCGATGAATTGCTCGGCAAAGAGATTGGCTGGTTTTGCCACTAATTGCGCAGGGGTATCGTATTGTACGATTTTCCCTTCTTTCATCAAGGCAATCCGGTCCGCAAGTTTTAACGCTTCATCGATATCATGTGTGACAAAGACGATCGTCTTTTTGATCTGCTTCTGCAGATTTTTTAATTCATCCTGAAGCTGTTCCCTGCTGATTGGGTCTAATGCACTGAATGGTTCATCCATTAAGATGATGGGTGGTTCAGCGGCAAGTGCACGGATGACGCCGACGCGCTGCTGCTGTCCACCGCTCAACTCCAATGGATATTTCCGTTTGAATTGAACGGGGTCTAATCCGACCATATCGAGCAGCTCGTCTACCCGCTTTACGTATTTTTCTTTCTTCCATCCTTTAAGCCTTGGGATCAGGGCTACATTTTGTTCAATCGTCATATGTGGGAACAATCCGATCTGCTGAATGACGTACCCGATATTCCTTCTTAATTCAACAGGATCTTTTGCTGCAATGTTTTCACCGTTTATGTAAATTTCACCGCTGGTCGGTTCAATCAGCTTATTGATCATCTTCATTGTTGTCGTCTTTCCACAGCCGCTCGGTCCGATCAATGCAGCGAATTCCCCTTCCTGAATATCAAGATCCAGACCATCCACTGCAGTGGTTCCATCTTTGAAAGTCTTCTCCACACCCTTGAATGAAATCAATTCAATCACCTTCCTTCAATTGTATTCCGTTCATGTTTCCCTAATATTCCAGCAGGCAAACCTTATAGTGTTTTCTTTTCTTATGATATAACCCCGAGTGAGAAAATATGTGAGAGCTGACCATAATGCAAGAAAAATCGGGAAGTGACAGGGACGCCCCGGTTTTTGTCAAAAAAGAAAGAACCGCCTGCAATGCAGCTGCTGACGGTTCTTTCTGTCACGTATTCCTTTGTTTGAAGCGGATGAATTGTTCTGTGAGAATGGCCGCTAGAGTTCCGAGGATGAGGCCGTTATTCAATAATGAAGCAAATATGGTTGGCAGACCCTTTGTGGCCTCAGGAGGGATGAACATCGCTCCTACCCCGATCATAAGGGAGACTCCTGCTGTCAATTTGGCCAACGGCTTGTCTGATTCTTTTTCAAATTCACTGAAGGCCATCCCTACCATTCTAGAGAAAATTACGAATGTCACTGCGTACCCGGCAGGTGCAGGGATGGAAGCCATGATATCCATGACCTTTGGGAATAAAGAAAGGATGGTAATTAAGATTGATCCAAGTATGAATGGTTTTATCGATGGCACGTTGGTAGCTGAAACAAAACCGGCTGCTCCTGAGATCGGAACAGGGCCGACAGCTCCAAACAGCCCACCCGCAGCCTGATTCACACCAGACACAATCCCTGCCCGCTTGTAGTCAGGTGTCGGAAGTTTCCCAGTCAGCTTCTGCTGCGCCTCTTCCATGACCCTTACGGAAGCAATCATATTAGTTGTCAGAAGGAGTGCGGTGAATGCCGCTGTCGCAATCATCCCGCTATCTATCTTCGGAAATCCGAAGGGAAAGATTTCAGGCATCGCCATAATGGGATGGCTTGCTTCTGATACCGGCGGAGCTAGCCCTAAAAGGATGAACAATAGCCAGCCGAGCGCTAGACCTAAGAGTATGGAATATTGATTGATCCACCTAATTTTGACACTGCCAAGGAAAAACGTGAGAATCACGATCACAGTGCTTCCGATGAGCACCATCGGCTGTACATGTGGATGTTCATTGGATAGTCCCAGCATACCCTTAATAAAGGATCCGCTCAGCTGCAGGATTAAAAGGATCAGATAAACAAATGTAGCCGTTGGGGTAAAGAGATTCTTCAATTTTTCAATGAGACCGAATACGGCAAGAATGATAAATACAGCGGCACTGATAAGCATCCCGCCTTCTAATGTACGGAGAGCTTCATCCCCTGAAGAATAGATGGTACCGATGAAGCCAGCATAGATAGCAAATACACTCCACCATAAACCAGCCGGTCCTTCATTGATGGGAAGCCGGTGCCCGAACAAACCTTGAAGAATACTGGAGATCCCAAGAACGAAGATCGTCCGTTGAACGAATAGGGTTGTTTCAACCGGCTGCAAATGGAATAGATCTGCTATCGCGATCGGAGCCACGACAGAACTGGCAATCATAAATGCCACCCATTGGATGGCACTGAAACTAGTCTTAAACACTGTTAAACACCTACTTTTTTGGATAAAACGCTGTCATGGAAGAATTCATGGCAGTCCACGCCTTGTCATCTGCGAAAATCCTCGCCCATGCAGCAATGCCTGCCAGCTGATACTTATCAGCCAGCTCTACTCTCTTTTGAAGAGAGGTTTCATCTTCCAGCCACATGCGATAAATGGCTTTTTCTTTTGGATCTGTATATTGAACAAAATTTTGTCCAGTTTCCGGGTCATACTTCGGGGAAAGGCTCCTCTCTGCCATCCACTTTTGAGCGGTCTGCATCTTTAATGCTTCAGAAGTCATCTGAGCTGCCCCGGAAGAATCAGTCGTTTCCTTCCAAAGACGGGTATAAAGAGGCACGCCAAGGACAATTTTCTCATTTGGAACCTGCTCCAATAGATTCTGCAAATTCTGTTCGACCCATGGAAGACTCGCGACGCTGCCTGCAGTCTGTGAACTTGCCCAATGCTCATCATAGGCCATGACCATGAGATAATCAACTGATTTGGCCAGCTCTTTGCGATCGTAGAATTGAGACCAATTTCCGCTTGATGATAGGAATGTGACGTCCATGGAAACGATTAGTCCAGCCTGATGGAATCTGGCGGCTGCTTCTCTAGTAAACTGTGTGACATAGGCTTTGTCTGCAACATCTACATTTTCAATATCCAGATTGATGCCGCTGAGGCGATACATCTTGCTGTAATGAAGCAGCTGCCTTATGACTGCCTGCCTCTTTTCATAATTCGAAAAGGCTTCATGCGTCAACTGAGGATCGAATGAATTCGTGAATACACCCCAGATTTGCTTCTGGTTCTTTTCCGCCCAGTTTACATACTCGTTGGAGCCCATATTATCGACTTCGCCAGTTCCATTGATTAAATGAAACCAGGTCGGTGACACGATATTCACGCCGGTCATGGAAGGAAGCGATGTGACATCAGGATTTTTGCTATAGACGGCCTCCCACGCAAGTTGAATCGGGTATGGACTTTTTGGCATGGCCCATTCATTTTCCTTCTGGCTTATCATAATGCTTTGTACATTGCCTATATTAATATAGTCCTTCTGGATATAGCCTGCCGTTCCATTTTCTTTTCTGACAAATAAAAATCCATCCGTTTCGTTTTCTACAACAACTTTTTCACCCTGGGCGACTTCTTGATAATAAGGTGATTGAAGGTCTGGTTTTTCTCTTAAACGGAGAAAGGCTTTCCTGGCTTCTTGATTTTTGACAGTTGCCTGCTTGATTGTATCCCCGTTCTTTTCTATTAAAAGGATGCCTGTCTCTTTCAATTCCCTGTAGCGGATGCCGTATAGTTCAAGCAGTGGGTCGAGCGCAATGTATTGTTCGCCGCCTGCTGATTTTGCTGCAGGGAAATGCAGTTTGACTTCCTTATCATTGATATAATACTCCAAGGAGGAATCAGGGAAATGAATGACTTTATTCTTAGTCGTGAGAACGACAGAATGGCTGTCAGAGTCTTCAAATAGCGAAGGGTCGATGTTTTTTTGTATGATGGAAACTGGAACATATGCCGTCCCATTTTCCATAATCGCATTCCCTTGCAGCTTGCCGTGATAAAGAATAGGATGCCCGCTCCGGACATATGCCTTCTTTTCATTGGAAGCGTAAGGGTAAAATATGTATAAAAGAATGCTTGATATTAGTATCAAGACAAGACTGACCGCCAACCCTGCAATCAGCGCAGCTTTTTGCGGTGCCCTTTTTCTATTTATTTGCATTGTTTCCATTTTTCTTCCTCCCCCAATTTAATCGTACAGGATGCCTGTTAAGTTGAAAAGAGTAATTAATCAAATCCGGCTGTGAAAATTGATTTCATTTCCTATGATTTTTCATGGTACAATAAGAGGACCTATGGGAGATTTAGATAAAGGAGTTTTCAAATGGTATATGCACTTATTATCCTTCTAGCTTATTTACTAGGATCGATTCCTTCCGGGCTTATTGTGGGGAAGGTATTCTATGGAAAAGATATCAGGCAATTCGGAAGCGGCAACCTTGGTGGAACAAATACATTCAGGACATTGGGAATCAAAGCAGGAATTGCTGTGACACTGGCAGATATTTTAAAGGGAACGCTTGCGACTGCCCTTCCTTTCCTTTTTGGAGTTGAGCACCTCCACCCTCTTCTTGTCGGGACATTTGCCGTCATCGGCCACATGTTCCCGGTCTTTGCAGGTTTTCGTGGCGGCAAAGCGGTTGCAACTTCAGGAGGCGTTTTGCTGGGGTATGTCCCGCTAATATTCCTCCTATTGATTGCGATTTTCTTCCTTGGACTTTACTTGACAAAATATGTTTCTCTTTCCTCGATGATCGCTGCATGTGCAGCATTTATCGTAAGCCTCTTTACGAAGGATATCCCGCTGATCATCGTCATTACGGTCATGGCCTTCTTTGTCATCTATCGCCACCGGGCAAATATCAGCAGGATCAAAAACGGAACTGAACCAAAAATTAAATGGCTGTGAAACCAGCAGCATCCAAAGAGCCGAGGAATTCTCAGGCTCTTTTTTCTTTTGGGGCCACACGCTTTCCCGGATTTATTGTAAAATTATGATAGATAAAATAATTTAGGGGAACTAGAGAGATGAAAAACAAATGGGTATGGGTCATCATTGTTTTAATCGTATGCATCGGCAGTCTATTATCCTGGCAGTATACACAGAGCAAACAGAAAATGGCTAAAGTGCTTCATGTTGTGGAGCTGAATAAATCAAGCACTGTTTCCATTGAACCAAAAGGATATCAAACAACAGCTGTCATCGGGGGAATCGGGGATGTCCTTCTCCACGACTGGGTTTATGATGATGCGAAAACAAAAGATGGCTATCAATTTGACAAAATGTTTTCAGAAGTGAAAGATTCGCTTATTAAACCGGACTTCCTGATTGCCAATCAAGAATCCATTCCAGGCGGGGAAGGATTGGGGGTTTCCAACTACCCCATTTTCAATAGTCCCTTTGAAATTGTCGACACCTTGAAAAGAAACGGAGTAGACCTCATCTCTTCTGCCAACAATCATTCAATGGATAAAGGGGAAAAGGGTATCTTAAGTGCCATCGGGTATTTTAACAAAGTTGATATACCATATGTAGGAATCAATAAAGATATGACGGATCAGCAAAGGCTCCGCATCTCCAACATCAACAATATTTCAACGGCCGTCCTTTCCTACACTTTCGGAACGAACGGGATCCCAATTCCAAAGGGAAAGGAATATTTGGTCAATCTTATCAATAAAGACAAGATCATCAGCGATATCCATCTGGCAAAAGAAAAAGCCGATATCGTCGTCATCAGCATTCACTGGGGAAGCGAATATCAAAGGATGCCGAATGACAGCCAGATTACTCTTGCCCAGGAGATGGCGGATGCGGGGGCAGATATCATATTTGGCCATCACCCCCACGTTCTTCAGCCAATCGAGACCATCAAACGGGCGGATGGATCGAATGCTGTCGTGGTCTATTCGCTCGGGAACTTCTTGTCCGGCCAGATGTGGGAATATAAAGATATCGGCGGATTGGCATCTGTTACTGTCCAAAAGACTGTCAGCACAACCGGCACAACCATCAAGGTTGGAGATGTGCAATTTCAGCCTACATATGTTGAAAGCCACCATTTGAGGAAGTATAAAGTACTGCCGCTGGATAAAGCATTTAAAGAAGGATTGATCGACCATTCTCCGGAGGAAATCCAGCATTTCATGTTCGATGAGATGAAAGGTCAATAACTAGACCTCGACCGGGGCAATCTGTATACTGAGGGGACAGATGTCTTGAAAGGAGAATCCATCATGAAAATCGTATTATCCGAAGGAGCCTTGAAATGGTTTCAGGAGGAAATGGATGCAGCAAAAGGAGACACAATCAGATTCTACGTTAGATATGGCGGCTCCAGCCCTGTGCAGCAAGGGTTCTCACTGGGGGTCACGAAAGAAGAGCCGATTGATATGGCAGTATCCGTCCAACATGAAGATGTGACTTATTTTATTGAAGACCGCGACGTATGGTACTTTGACGGCCATGATTTGCATGTGGTCTTCGATGAAAAGAAAAATGAATTGGTGTACGAATATAAAAAGTAAAAAATAAGCGCATTCCCACCAATAGGGAGTGCGCTTTTCTTATCTAAATGGGGTGAGCTGCTCTTCCAACCCTTCTTTATGAAGGATCTCTTTTTCTTTATCCCCCAATAAGTCAAAATGGGAGTAGCCATCTTTTCTGATATCGATCCATGCTTTCTTGAGGCCGTATTGGGCTCCCCACTCTGCAAGCTTGTCCAGGTCCCTGCAGCCGACCTTTGTGACGGTTTTGCATCCCGGGAAGCGTTCATCGATCCAGTAATGGGTCAGGAATGCGATTTCACCGTTGTCTATCTTTCTTTTCCACTGACGGACTGTCTGACGGTCAATTCCAAATGCCATTTGACATTCTTCCTTTCAACGGATCAGTCCTTTTTGGCTTGTTCATAAGCTGCATGCCAGTCCGGATAAAGTTTTTTCACTGAAATCGGACGGAAATTGCTCTTTTTCACACAAACATGTTTGGAGAGTGCCGTAACGGCCAATTCCTGCTCATCTGTGAATATTTCATATTCGTATGTAACGCGAAGGCCATCATAGTGATCGATCCAAGTATGTACGATTGCTTTTTGGCCATATCTGAGCGGTTTTTTATAAGAAATTTCGATATCCATGACCGGTGATATGATGCCGTCCTTTTCCATATCCGCATAGCGGAAACCGAGGTCTTCTATTAATTGGGTGCGTCCCAGTTCCATCCATACCAGGTAGTTGGCGTGATAGACTACTCCCATTTGATCTGTCTCTGCGTAGCGGACTTCCACTTCTTTTTTTGAAATATGCATGTCCTCTCTCCTTTCGTTTTCATGCAATGTTCAAATTATAGCATTGATTTGGCAAAGTCGCCTTTGGTTTGCATTTTGAATAAGGAGCCGGAGCCTGAATAAAGAAGCTGGCTCCTGAAGAGAAGCCAGCACTGGATTATTGATATTGGTTATTTTGTCCCTGCCCGTTTTGTGCAGCAGCTTCGTCCTTCATTTCTTCGCGCATTGCATCAATGCTTTCGCGTCGGCGTTGGTTTTTCGCCTGGATCTGCTGCTCTTGTGTGGAGCTGTCTGCATATGCCAGCGATTCTTCTGCTTTTGCGATATTTCCTAGTGTATTCTGCACCATGTTTTGCAATTTTTCTACATTATCGCTGCGGTCATCTGGATTCGGTTGATTTCTTGTCATGATGAAATACCTCCCGGTGGTCGTTAATTGGTCTTGCACAATTCATAGTATGTTCGATAATCCATACCCCTATGATTGTGAGTTTTTGTTATAAAAGGAGAACAATTACTCCCCTTTTGTTTGGATGACTTGTGCGTGCTGTCCGGATTGATCCTGCATTTTCTTCCCTTTATTCCCGCCAGCTGAACGAGACTGGGTACCGATGTGGTTTGGTGCAAAGTGATTTGGATTTGCTTTCGGATTGCTCATAAAAAAATCCCTCCCTTAAGAACATTTTTTCCTGCGGGGAAGGATTTATGTCACCAATATAGTGGTTTATTCTGCCTTTTGAACATGTTTGTCCTCAAGCCTTGCTTCGATCCTTTCCATTGCTTCAGAATCCTTAAGCAAAGCCAATTTATTTTCTAACACGAGGTCTGAAAATGATTTCTTTCGTGGTTTTCTCATCCGTTACTCTCCTTTATTTGCGTATTCATACGTGTAGTATGGACGAGAAATGGAATAATTATAATTATTTTGTAAATTTTTGAAAATCTTCGAATGTCATGGCCCCAATGTGCTTGTTGATGATGGTCCCTTTTTCATCAATCAGATACGTGGTTGGTATCGTTAGCAGCTGATAAGCTTGATTGACTTCATCTTTTTTGTCGAGGAGGATTGGGAACGTCGCGCCGTATTTTTTGGCAAACCCTTTGACATTGCTCATTGGGTCGATATTGATCGTAAGCAAAACGACATGATCATTGAGTGTTTTTGAAAACTTTTCAAGCTCCGGTATTTCCATCTTGCATGGCGGGCACCATGTGGCCCAAAAGTTAAGAAGTACTTTTTTGCCTTTGTAATCCTGGAGGGACACGTTCTTTCCTTCAGTAGTAGTTAATGAGAAATTTGGCGCATGCTCCCCTATTTTTAAACCTGGAAGCGTATCTGTCGTCTCTGTTTGAATGAGCTCTTCTCCTTGAGTTTGGGGTTGGGTCGATAATGCCGGCCGTTCAGCTGCTTTGACGATAAAAGCGGTGCAAAGGCCGCCAAGAAGCACGATAAATGCTATTTTTTTAAACACGAAAATCCCTCCTGCATCTGCTTGTCTACTAGCATTATTATTCCTCAATTCCAAAAAATATTGCAGGAGCGACAGACTTTTCCAATAAACGACAGAATTTAATCAAACGTTTGATTAAAATAGAAAAGCGGAGACTCTAGCCGGCAGAGCTGGACAAATAGAAAAGCGAAAGCGCCATGGTTGCGGCTAGGAGCTGGACAAATAGAAAAGGACAAATCGAAATCGATTCGTCCTTAATTGCTCAAAGGGAGCGTCTTAATATATCCCTTACGCTGTCATGATCCATTTCCTTATAAGTCCCTACACCTGGTTTTATGAATGTTTTTTCGACAATGGCATCAAACTCGCTGTCATCAATATCATAATCAGCAAGTGTGCTTGGAGCGCCTAATGAATTCCAGAATTCCCGGAGTGCTTTCGCTCCTTCTCTTGCCAATTCCATATCGTCTTTCCCTTCAGGGGAGATACCGAACACGTTGACCGCAAGCTGTTTCACCCGTGACGGATCATCTTCAAGAACATGCTCAAGCCAGTTTGGGAAAAGAATCGCAAGACCGCCTCCATGTGGAATATCATAAATCGCAGAAATGGCATGCTCAATCCTGTGGGTGGCCCAATCTCCACCATCTGTCCCGTTGGAAAGCGTCCCGTTGTATGCGGTAGTACTGATATACATCATCGTTTCTCTATGCTTGTAGGATTGCAGGTCCATAAGCAGCTTAGGACCTGCCTCCATCGCCGTTCTCAGTAGGGACTCAATGAAGCCATCAATCATCGGAGCGTTTTCAGTGCGGTGGAAATAATTCTCCAGCGCATGAGACATGCTGTCCACAATGCCATAAACCGTCTGATCACGTGGTACTGAGAATGTATATGAAGGATCCAGAATGGAAAACTGCGGAAACACATGTGGAGACCCCCAGCCTAATTTATCCTTCGTCTCCCAGTTTGTGATGACGGATACGCAATTCATTTCGGAACTTGTAGCAGCAAGAGTCAAAACTGTTCCAAAAGGAAGTGCTTCATGAATTGTTGCTTTACCGGTAATCAGCTCCCATACGTCGCCTTCAAATTTTGCACCTGCGGAAATGGCTTTTGTGCAGTCGATGACACTTCCACCTCCTACTGCAAGGATAAAGTCGATGCCTTCCTTTTTGCAGAGTTCCACGCCTTTTCGTACAGTCGTTACTCGGGGGTTAGGCTCCACTCCGCTTAGCTCGAACACCTGGGCATCCAGTTTGTTCAACTGATCCATTACATCATTGTAGACGCCATTTCTCTTGATGCTCCCTCCTCCATAAACAAGCAGGATATTCAAACCTTTATCAAGGACGGAAGCCAATTGCTTCACTTCATCTTTTCCAAAGTAGAGTTTCGTCGGATTATATTGTAAGAATGTTTCCATTTTTTTGCACCTCATTTTAAAATAGTCTCTATAAAAGAGTAGCATGATTACGCCAATATCAATATCGATAGTTTTTCATGATTATCATCAATAATATTGATGATTAAGAAGTGAGTGAAGAAATCAATTGTGTAATTGGAGGTGTTAACCATTTTTTCTTTTGATAAACAATCTGTGTAAACACTGGTTTTTTCTCATGATTGAATGGCAGTTCTATTATTTTCCCGCTCTCGATGTCTTTTCTCACGGCAATTTCAGGCATGATGGCAATGCCTAAATCATCCGCTACACACTGCTTGATGGCTTCTAAGCTGCTAAAGGAAATGACCGATTTTGCTTCTACTTGTTCTTCTTTTAATAACTGCTCCAATAGTACCCGATAAGAACATCCTTCCTCTGTCAAAATAAGCGTTTCGGCTTCAAGTTCTTTTAAATTCATACCACTGAGGCTGCGAAGTCGATGATTTGGAGAAGCAATCATCACCAATTTCTCTTGGCGTATGGGAATGGTCGTTAATTCGGGATGTTTTGTTAATCGGTCGAGTATAATGGATAAATCGAATTTCCCTTCCAAAGTGCCCTCTTTTAAATTTGGGCATAAGCCGGATTCCAGAAGGATTTTTAATTCAGGATTTTTTCCTTTTAAATCTTTAATATATGGAGTGATAAAATAAGCTGCGAGGGATTCCACTGTTCCCACCCTTAAGGTTCCTCTCAAATTGCTTTTCTTAGAAATTCTCTCTTCCGCTTCATCGACTAACGCTAAGATTTTCTCAACATAGTAGTAGAGCTCTTCGCCCGACTGGGTCAGCCTCATTTTCCGGCCAACACGCTCGAATAATTTTACCTTGTAGTGATCTTCCAGCTTTTTGATCTGGGTTGTCACACTTGATTGGGCATAGCCTAACTTCTCGCCTGTTTTTGTATAACTTCCCCATTTTGCAACTTCTTTAAATGTATAAAAATAGTTCAGATCCATAATTATCTCCCATCAGTAATTACAATAATTAATATCGAATATTATAGATAACTTTGATCCTCACATCAATGATATACTCCAAAGGAATGCTATAAAGAGGACGAATAAGCCCTGAACGGAATTTCATGAAGGAGTGTTGATAAATGAAAATATTAGCCTTGTTAGGAAGTACACGAAAAAACGGAAACTCTGAATATCTAGCCAAGAAAATTGTTGACGGGACAGATCACACCATCGTTCACCTTGCTGATTTGCATATTGAACCAATCGAAGACCTCCGCCACGCTGAAGGAGGATTTTTACCCGTCGAGGATGATTATGAACAACTAGTACGATTGATGGAAGAGCATGACGTGCTGCTGTTTGCCACTCCACTTTACTGGTATGGGATGAGCGGTCCGATGAAGAATTTCTTCGACCGTTGGAGCCAGTATTTGCGCGATGAGCGCTTCAATTTAAAAGAAGAGCTTGCGAAGAAAAAAGCGTATGTAGTGGTTACAGGAGGAAGCTCGGCTAATATAAAAGGGCTGCCACTCGTCCAGCAGTTTGATTACATTTTCCAATTCGTCAATATGGAGTTTAAGGACTATATGATCGGTGCAGGCGTGAAACCTGGTGAAATTGTCAACGATACAGCTGCACTTGAAAAAGCTGAACGCTGGAATGCTGATTTTAAATCATAAATGACTTTGTTTGAAAGCATCCTATGGAGATTGTTCTCTATAGGGTGCTTTTTCATTTTTAAATAAAAAAGATGACCCCTGAATTACAGGGATCATCTTCTTCAGGCATCTGCCTTATTTCATGATGAATTATCCTTTTAATTTGTCGCGAAGGACCATTGGCAGGATACCACCATTGCGGTAGTAGTCAACTTCAACGTCAGAATCGAAACGTGCAAGGACTTCAAATACTTTTGTATTCCCTTGTTCGTCTGTAGCAGTGACAGTAAGGATGTCACGTGGCTTAACGTTTTCATCGATTTGAACTGCGATGGACTCTTTTCCAGTCAATCCAAGTGTTTCAGCGCTTTCGCCTTTCTTGAATTGAAGTGGAAGTACTCCCATCATGACAAGGTTGGAACGATGGATACGCTCATAGCTTTCCGCGATGACTGTTTTGATGCCAAGAAGGTTTGTACCTTTGGCAGCCCAGTCACGGGAAGATCCCATTCCGTAGTCTTTTCCTGCCAGCACAGCAAGACCAGTTCCGTCAGCTTGATATTTCATGCAAGCATCGTAGATAGCCATGACTTCATTTGTTGG
This sequence comes from Falsibacillus pallidus, assembly GCF_003350505.1. Classification (NCBI taxonomy): domain Bacteria; kingdom Bacillati; phylum Bacillota; class Bacilli; order Caryophanales; family Bacillaceae; genus Falsibacillus; species Falsibacillus pallidus. The sequence goes on along the minus strand of NZ_QQAY01000002.1, from coordinate 405,504 downwards.
AAGGTACGTAGTGTATCCACCTTCAGTTCCTGGAGCCATGCCGTTGCGGATGCGGATGTTAGCAAATGTTCCGCGCATCATGACTTCATGGTTACCGCGGCGGGAACCGTATGAGTTGAAGTCGCGGATCTCTACGCCATTGCTGCGAAGATATTTTCCAGCTGGCGTATCTTTTCCGATTGCACCTGCAGGAGAGATATGGTCAGTCGTTACGGAATCACCGAATTTACCAACGACTCTCAAGCCGGACAATGGTTTGATTTCTTCCGCACTTGGAGCAAGCTGCTCGAAGAACGGAGGATTTTGAATATAAGTGGAGTTGTCATCAAAGCTGTACAACGGCTCGTTGCTAGTTTTGATTTCGTTCCAGCGTTGGTTGTCATTGAAGACATTTTCGTATTCTTTACGGAACAACTCAGGAGTGACGGAATGCTTCACAGCTTCTTTTACTTCTTCCGTTGTTGGCCAGATATCTTTGAAGAATACGTCATTTCCGTCTTTATCTTTTCCAATCGCATCTGTTTGAAGATCGATATCCACAGTACCAGCAAGCGCATATGCTACAACCAATGGTGGTGAAGCAAGATAGTTTGCTTTTACAAGTGGATGGATGCGTCCTTCGAAGTTACGGTTACCGGAAAGAACTGAAGTAACAAGCAAATCGGAATCAGCTACTGCTTTTTCGATTTCATCCTTCAATGGGCCGGAGTTTCCGATACATGTTGTACAGCCGTAGCCGACAACGTTGAAGCCTAATTTATCAAGATATCCTTGAAGGCCGGCATCTCTTAGGTAGCCAGTAACAACCTTAGATCCTGGAGCCAAAGAAGTCTTAACGAATTTAGGTACTTCCATACCTAGTTCAACAGCTTTTTTCGCAACAAGTCCAGCACCAAGCATTACGTATGGGTTGGAAGTATTTGTACATGAAGTGATCGCAGCAATCGCTACAGCACCAGTCTTCATTGTAGTTTCATCGCCGTTTTCAAACGCTACTTTCACTTCTTTATTCACTTCTTCACCAGTCAATCCAAAACCTTGGTTGCCAGATGGAGCTGTAAGAGAAGTGCGGAACGCTTCTTTCATATTAGAAAGAGGAATCAAATCTTGCGGACGTTTAGGACCGGAAAGATTCGCTTCGATGTCAGAAAGGCTGATTTCCACAACATCTGTGTAAATTGGATCTTCATTGTCTGGTGTGAAGAACATGTTATTTGCTTTCAAGTATTGTTCAACCACGCAGATATTAGACTCTTCACGGCCAGTCAGGCGCAAGTAGTCAAGAGATTCAGCGTCAACCGGGAAGAATCCGCAAGTTGCACCGTATTCAGGAGCCATGTTGGCAATTGTAGCACGGTCTGCAAGCGGCAATGTAGCAACGCCTGCGCCGAAGAATTCTACGAATTTACCTACTACGCCTTTGCTGCGTAGTACTTGAGTCACTTTAAGCGCAAGGTCAGTAGCAGTAGCACCGTTTGGAAGCTCGCCAGTCAATTTAACTCCGATAACTTCCGGAATCGGGAAGTATGAAGGTTGGCCAAGCATACCAGCTTCCGCTTCGATACCGCCTACACCCCATCCAAGAACACCGATACCGTTGATCATTGTTGTATGAGAGTCAGTTCCGACAAGTGTATCAGGATATGTTTCGAAATCGCCTTCAGTTGTTTCAACAGCGTGGACAACGTTTGCCAAGAACTCAAGGTTAACTTGGTGGACGATACCAGTTGCTGGTGGAACTGCGCGATAGTTTTTGAATGCTTTTTGTGCCCAGCTCAAGAACTGGTAGCGCTCAGCATTGCGTTCGAATTCAAGCTCCATGTTTCTTTCAAGAGCTTCAGGTGTACCATAGCGGTCAACCTGTACAGAGTGGTCGATTACTAGATCAACCGGAATTTCAGGGTTGATTTTGTCAGCGTCGCCGCCCATTTTAGCCATCGCTTTGCGAAGGGAAGCCAAGTCAACTACAGCTGGAACCCCTGTGAAGTCCTGAAGGATAACACGGGAAGGTTTGAATGGAACTTCTGCATCTTTAACAGACTCAGAACCCCATTTAGCCAAGTTTTCTACGTGTTCTTTCGTAATGACGCGTCCGTCCATTTGGCGAAGCACAGATTCCAATAATACCTTAACGGAATAAGGCAAACGGGAAACTTCTGCCACACCTGCTTCTTCTAAAGCAGCCAATCGATAATAGTGATAACGTTTTCCTTCGAGTTCGAAAGAAGAACGAGCGTTGAATACATCGTTCTTTGCCATTTCGATTCCCCCTATAAAAAGTTTTAAGTTTGGGATAGAATTTGTCTGAAAAACTCGATAAATAACCGTTCAAGCTTTTCTCACAATACAATCTTAATACAAGCGATTACATAAGTAAATAACAAGAAAGTTATTGTTTTTGATAAGTTTTTCTTATTATAAAAAACAAAACGAATCAACTCGCTTAATGAGTGTATCATAAATGGGCTGATATTGGTGAACATTATGCATAAAAATCATTCAATTCTGACTGTGTGAATTATATGTAATTCCATTATCGATATTATTTTGAAAAAGTAAATTGAGGGAAAATAGGGTTCGATTCCCCTCCTCTTCCCTTGTTGTAAAAAGTCGAATCCGTAACATACTAAAGGAACGGAGGTGATTTTCATGGCAAAGAGGAAAGCAAACCATGTCATCCCGGGCGCAAATGCTGCAAAGGCACAAGGGATGGGCGCAGGCTACAACGAAGAATTGGCGAATGAACCAATGACGGAGATGGAACGCCGAAACAATAAGAAGCGTAAAAAGAATCAGTAGATCATAAAAACAGCCAGCATCCCTTTAGCTCTAAACGCTGTGAAGGCTGCTGGCTGTTGTTTTACTCCTGGTAGTCGTTGACTTCCTGGACAAGCCCCTGCAGGTCTGACTGGAATCTTTGCAACTGGGCTTTTTGGTGTTCGCTTGCGACTTCCATGGCATTTTCAATCTGCTGGAAAGCTTCGTTCACTTCATTTTTCAGATGGGATAGCTGAGCTCCATAGCTGCCGCTATCCTTAACGATCATATTGGAAGCAAGCTGTGCTTGGTCAAAGCTTTTTTGAGCATCCTGGAAAGCTTGCTGTTTGTCCTTATGATATGGCATGGTCGGCACTCCTTCATAGTTGATTGCACATTTATCATTTCCGTTAATCCAAAATATATACAGTATACCGCCCCTCCTTTCTATCCATCCTATAAAAAAGGGAGGGATTCACCATGGACAAAAACAACAGCAAAGACATGCACAGAAATGCACCAAAAGGAAATCAATCCGGCCAGCCGCAGCCACTAAGCGGCTCGCACAAAGTAAAAAACCGCCAGCACTCCAGGCAGAAGCATAATTCAGGACACGATATGTAAAAAGCTAAGGTGGCTATTTAGCACATCCAAACCTTGCATAGTAAGACGCTATGCAAGGTTTTATTATTGATTGACGAATATTCCTCAAAAAATTTCCCAAAATAAGTACATCTTGTATTGAATGGAGGGGTGTGGAGTGTTAAGGAGAAAACGGACAACCAAAAAATTGAACGAATTGACCCAGGAAAAGAAAGTGGAAAAATCTGTTCCAAATAGTACTCTTATCACTTCAGACCTGCAGAAGAATCTAGATTTTATTTATGAATCTATTTCACAAACAGAGGATTTTAGCACTCGTGAAATTATTTTTAATCATAAAAGGTGTCTGCTTATTTACCTCAGTACCATTATTGATAATGACATTATACAAAATTTAATTTTGAAGCCGTTGATTGAGAAAGTTGAAGGAAGCATTCCGCAAACGGTATTTGTCAATAAGGTGGAAGAAATTACTCAAAAGGATGACTTGTCCCTTGCTCTGCTAGATGGAAATGTTCTTGTATTAATGGAAGATGAAAGCATCATTTATAGCTTAGGGGCGCATGAAAGCAAGAATAGAAGTGTTGAAGAACCAGTTAATGAATTAATTATTCGCGGCTCTCATGAAGGTTTTGTCGAGGATCTGAGATCAAATCTAAATTTGATACGAAAGCGGGTAACGAATGCAGACCTGCAAATCTGCTTCCGGACACTTGGCACTGAAACACATACGAAAATGGCCTATTTATATATTAAAGACATAGCCAATTCTGAACTTGTGCAGGAGCTGGAAAGACGCTTGTCTTATGTCGACGTCGATTACATTGATTCGCCGGGACAGTTGGAGGAATTTATTGAAGACTCTCCTTTCTCTCCTTTCCCGCAAATGCTCAATACAGAAAGGCCTGACCGGGTGACTTCCCAGCTTCTGGACGGACGGATTGCCCTATTTTGTAATGGAAGCCCTTCAGCACTTGTGTTTCCCATTACATTTTTTTCGTTCTACCAATCTCCGGATGACTATAACAGCCGTTGGCATGTAGGGTCTTTTTTCAGATTTATCCGCTTGATGAGCTTCTTCGTTGCAGCAGGGCTGCCGGCTCTGTACATTGCCATCGTTTCTTTCCATTATGAAGTCATCCCATTGGACCTGGTGTTTACCATTAAAGGTTCGCTGGAATATGTCCCTGTCCCCCCGCTTGTAGAGGCTTTATTGATGCAAGTCATTTTGGAATTGTTAAAAGAAGCAGCCATCCGCTTGCCTGGCCCCATCGCCCAGACGCTTGGTGTTGTAGGCGGTTTGGTCATCGGTACGGCAATCGTTCAGGCGAATATTGTTTCAAATACTATGATTGTTGTCGTCGCCCTCACAGCAATTGCTTCTTTTGTTGTGCCAAATTCAGAAATGGCTACCTCCGTTCGAATTCTCGGGTTCCCCCTAATGCTGAGTGCTGCATTTTTGGGGTTTATCGGAATGACGTTCGCTTTTATCTTTCTAGTCATTCATTTATGCAAGCTGGAATCGTTTGGATCGCCGTATTTCTCACCACTTGCCCCTTTCCGTTCGAAGGACTTCAAAGATACATTTATTCGTTTGCCATTGTGGAAAATGAGCACCCGCCCTTCTACACCTGGTACTCAGCGAATCAAACGTCAAAGCAATCCAAGAGGGTGGAAAAATGAACAAGGAAATTAAGTCTGTTTCTCCATTCCAATTGGTTTTCATCATCATTCAAGCACAGGTTGGGGTCGGATTGCTGTCATTGCCATTCAGTGTCCATGCATATTCGAATCAGGATTCATGGATTTCTGTCATTATTGCAGGTGCAGTGATTCAATGTTTCATTGTAGTAATCTGCTTGCTTGGCAAAAGATTCCCATCCAAAACAGTTTTCGAAATCGCTCCATCCCTTTTTGGAAAGTTTGCAGGCAATGCTCTAAATTTATTGTATTTAGTCTATTTCCTTGCTGTTGCCTTATTGATTGCATTATTGTCTGTGGGCGTCATTAAGGATTGGATTTTGGCTTATACACCTGATTGGGTCCTTTATATATTGATTCTCTCTTCTGCCTTATATTTGGCAAGAGAGAATATCCGCATCATTGCGAGATTTACCGGATTGGTTACCATTTTTATCGTTTTCTTCATCTTGTTTTATCTGATGGGTCTGACTAATGTCAATTATCGGTATTTGTTCCCGATGGCGCACACCAATTATCTTGATTTGCTAAAAGGAGCACATGCATCAGTTGTTTCAATGCTCGGCTTTGAAATTCTATTGGTCATTTTTCCTTACATCAATGGGAAATCGGGCAAGGTATTGAAGGTATCTTTAATTGCATCAGGATTTACCACACTTTTATATGTATTTTTCATGGTCATCACATTAATGTATTTCAGTCCGGCAGAAATTGAAGTAATACCCGAGCCTGTGCTTTATCTCTTGAAATCCCTGGTTTATCAAAGCATTGAAAGGCTTGATTTGATCTTTCTATCTTTTTGGCTCATCACGATGATCACATCCATTGTGGTCTATATTTATTTGGCCAGTAAAGCGCTTGGCGTATTTTTATTCAAAGGGAGCCACAAAAAAACAAGCCCATTCATTTGCTTCACTATATTTGCCTTTACATTTTTTATTAAAAATGAAGATGTAATCCAGGTCTTCAGCAAATATGTCTCATTAGCAAGCTACCTGTTTACTTTTGCTCTTCCCCTCTTATTACTGATTATTTCAATCCTTTTCAAGAAGAAGGAGGCAGCACTGAATGAATAAATCGTTGTTGATTATCATAATGTCTCTTTGTCTGATATTGTCAGGCTGCTGGGATCAACAGCCGCTTAGAAACGCCAGGCTTGTGTTTGCTTCCAGTTTTGATTTGACTGAGAATAATAAAATTTTGACGACTTCAGATATCAGGAGTTTAAAAGGTGAGGTGCGGGGGACTGAAAATTTACAGGCAGCAAACGTATTCGTAGAAGCGGAAGGAAATACATTGAGGGACACCCGCATTCTAATGGATAAAAAACTGTCTGGAGACTTTTCACCGAATAAAACGAGGGTGCTGCTGATAGGAGACGAATTGGCGGCAAAAAGGGAACTCTATCCCCTCTTTGATATCTTATACCGTGACCCACGCAGTTCCCTTGGGGCAAAAGTAGCCATTGTAGAAGGTTCTGCATCTGAATTATTGAAAATGAATGTGGTCGGAGAAGTCCTGATCGGAGAAGAGATTTATAAGCTTTTACAAAGTGTTGAAGTAAATACTCTTGCCCCGATTGAAAATGTCCAATCTGTCTGCACCAAAATTTTTGATGAAGGACAGGATTTTATGCTCCCTTATTTATCAAGAATCCAAAACCAAGAGGAATTTGCTGTAGATGTAACGGGAACTGCTTTGTTTCATAAACAAAAATTCACCGGTAAAATACTGAGGGGCGATGAACCTTCATTGATCCTCCTATTAAAAGAAGAGCGAAAAAAATTCACGCGGTTTTCCATAAAAGTGAACCCTGATGCTATCAATGGCCAAAAATACATTACGATTCAAGTGAAAAGGGATAAAGTGCAGCGACATCTCCATATCCAAAATAACAGATTGCAATCTGTTACGTTTGATGTGAATTTTGATGTAATCGCAACTGAATATCCAAAAAATAAGTTATATAGTAAAAAGGAAATAAAGGAATTAAACAAAAAGATATCCAAATCGATGACCGATTGCATGAATCAGGCAATAAAGAAAATACAGGACGCGAACAGTGATGTTTTGGCCATCGGCAGAGACCTCATTTCCTTCCATCCGGAAGTTTGGAAGCAAATGGACTGGGAAAACGAGTACCCTAATATTCCTATTAAAGCCAAGGTGAATGTAAAGATTGTCGATACGGGAATCATTAAATAACCAGGCTGCTTGTGATGCCGACAACCTGTTCACTTTTTGATGCGCTATTGAATACACTGCTTAAAAGGTGTTTTCGGGGGCATATTCATGAGCAGCGAAAAAAAGGATTGTAATTGGGGAGATTTAGAAAAGTGCTTGGAAGAGATGTTTTTGGATCCGTACACGTCCGTATTGGATCATACTCAATTCCGCATTGATGTGTTTGAAACAGGAGAAGAAATCATCATTGAAGCGCAGTTTCATGACGATGCCATGGAAGAAATCATCCTCGCTCGGAAGGAGCATGAACTGACGGTTGAAGCGGTATGGAAAGATTTAAGCGTCAGGAAAAGGACGATTCAATTCCCGTTCTCCCTTCAATATATTCCTATGGAGTATTTTTTCATGGATGACAGAGTGGAAATAAAAATGAAGAAGACTCTTGCCTCCTCCGCTCAGCCCCCTTATTACAGGATTCAAACGCAGTAATCAGAATATTCTACAAAAATCGGGCCAATCCCCGATTTTTTTGTTGCCTCCACTATTAGGACAGAAGTATGATAGAGTGTGACAGTTTTTTATAAAGGTGGTAATTTTTTCAATGGAATATTCGCCGATTCGGTTTAGTCCTTTTATCGTAGTTATGCTGTCCACCCTAATCCCACTCGTTGGCAGCTATACTTTTTTCGAACTTTTTTTAGTTGGACGCGGACAGCCCATCCGGATCCGAAAGATCCTTCTTGGCACCGCCATTTTAAGTGTCGCCGTGTGGTCAGCAGCTGCCACCAGCATCATCTCTATCAGCGGGAATCATTCTTTCCATATTTGGAGGCTGGCAGGGGCTTTTGGAGTATCAATTCTTTTTTCATTCTTGTCTATATTTGTCTTTGCTAAAAAATCTTCAAAGGCTATTGGCTATTTATCATCCGGTTTCCTATTAGGGGCGGGTCTTCTTTTCACACAATTTTCACTTGAAAAAAGTCTTGTTGACCTTTCTTTTTCCCAGACTGGCATCCATTTTTTCTGGATCATCAGCTCTTGCTTCATCTGCACGATGTTGGCTGCTTTTGTTTTTTATAGGACGTTGGCCAAAAATCAAGTCATCTTTAAGTATTGGCAGACCCTCTTGTTAAGTGCTGCCATGTTCATCATGAATTTTATAACATTAGCCTTCTCAAAGGGTGCGTCCCATCCCGCGGTTTCAGGACCGGCTGTAGGCGAATCGAATGTTATCATCTTTATTTTATTTTCCATGTTCTTGATGGTCGGGGTATTCTTGATGATTTCACAGATCAAACAAAAGATGTGGGAAGAGCAGGCGGAATGGAAAAATGTCCAGCTTCAATCTTTATTCCGGCAAAACCCTCATGGATTGATCATTTTCGATCGAAAGGGCACGTTTGTCAGGGCAAATCCTGCAAGCCAGAGCATAACTGGCTATTCTGCTGATGAAATTAAAGGAAAGAGCTTTACATTTTTTATTTATCAAGAGGATACAGAAAAGGTTAAGAGGTATTTCAAAGAATCTTTGAACGGGGTCTGTCAAAATCTCGAAATTAAAAGCCGCCACAAGGATGGCCGGGAATTACTCTTAAAGGTCGAAACATTTCCTATTTTACATAACGAATCGATCGTTGGGATTTATTGCCTCATTGAAGATCGCACCAATGTCTTTCAATTAGAAACAAATCTCAGGGAGAAAGAAGAACATTACCGGCTTGTATCAGAAAATACAAGTGATCTGGTCAGTGTAATGACTCACAAAGGAAAAATTGAATTCGCTTCTCCCTCACATAAAAAAATATTAGGCTATGATGGTGAATTTTTTATCGGTCAGCAAATCAATCATTTTATCCATCCCGACGATTTTCAATTACTCCTTTCCAAATATCGAGTGATGATGCGGACAACGGAACCGGTCATCGTCCATTATCGCTTAAAACATCGGGAAGGACATTATATTCCGACAGAGTCTTATGCGGTTCCAATTCTGGATCAAGAAAAGAAACTCATAAAAATGCTTGTTTCTTCACGTGATATCACGGAAAGAAAGAAGCATCAGGAAGAACTGCAGGACAGTGAAGAAAAATATCGGATCATAGCCGAGTATTCCTATGATTTGATCAGGGTAATCGATCCAGAAGGCATCGTGCAATATGCATCCCCTTCCCATGAAGTGGTTTTAGGCTATTCTCTGGATGAAATTATTGGTTCGACCTTCGACCAATCGATACACCCGGACGATAGAAAGGAAATATCAAATCGTTTTCAGCAAAATCTTGCGAATGTGAAAAGGGAAATTTTGGAGTATCGCCTGATCTGCAGCAGCGGGGAAACGATTTGGGTGGAAGCCCATTCCACGCCGGTTTTTGATCAAACCGGAGCGTTTCGCCATTTTGTAGTGGTATCAAGGAATATTTCTGAAAGAAAACTGTACGAATCCCAGCTGGAGCAGCTTGCCTTCTATGATTTATTGACAGATATACCGAACCGCCGCTTTTTTCAAGGAGAATTCCAAACTCTTCTTTCGAGAACCATACAATCACATTCGATGTTAGGTCTCATGCTTATAGACTGCGACCGGTTCAAATGGGTGAATGATACATTCGGACATGATACCGGGGATGCCCTATTGAGAGAATTTGTCTTGAGAATCAAGGATCACTTATTGGATAGCTATGTTTTTGCCAGACTAGGCGGTGATGAATTTGCTATTTTAATTCCAGATTCCAACAAGGGCGATATCGAATTTTTCGCTGAAAAAATCATTGATGCCCTTCAATCTCCGTGGCATATCAACGGTCATGAGTTCATTACGACTTCCTCTATCGGAGTCTCTTGTTCTCCGACTGATGGAGATACGATGGATTTACTGATGGCTCATGCAGATCAGGCACTATATCATGCAAAAGAATTAGGCAGGAATAATTATCAATGGTATTCAATGGAGATGGAGAGGAAAATGTCTCGTTCCCTCTTGATTGAAAATGGGTTGAAGACCGCATTGAAGCATCATCGCTTCCATCTTGTTTTTCAGCCGCAGATTCATATGCTGAATGAGGAACTGACAGGTGTTGAGGTGCTGCTGCGCTATGAGCATCCAGAGCTTGGATCGATCTCCCCGATTGAATTCATACCGCTTTGCGAACAAACGGGGATCATCGATGAAGTGACGCATTGGATTTTAACAGAAGCCGTCTTCCACCAATTAGAATGGAAGAGAAAACAATATCCGCGAGTGAAAATGGCCATTAATATTTCTCCTTTGACCATCGAGAAAAAAGGATTTGTTCAGTATGTCAAAAATTTAGTTGAAAGAACAGGCGTCGATCCATCCCTGTTTGAATTCGAAATCACTGAAGATGCTTTTATGAACTTTACTGAAGAAGTAAAAAGTCATATGCTTGAACTGCAGAATTTAGGAATCCGAATTGCTTTGGATGACTTTGGATCAGGATATTCCTCACTCAAGCAGCTCAAGGATCTGCCGATTGATAAGATCAAGATTGACCGCACCTTCATTCAGAATGTCCCTGCCATTGAACGGGACCAGGCCATCATTGAAAGCATCCTTGATTTGACGTCTAGATTGAACAATGAAATCATCTGTGAAGGCGTTGAAACCAAGGAGCAGGTAGACTACCTGATTACGCAGAATTGTCTTTATGCCCAGGGGTATTACTACAGCAAGCCGGTGAATTCAACGGAATTAGAAGAACGTTGGTTTAAAAAAATGCAAAAGATTAGATCTTAATATAAAAAACTGCACGGGGATTTCCCTCTGTGCAGTTTTTTTAGTAGTAAATACTTGGTATATTGTTTTTTTCCTTGCAGACCCTGCACTTGATTTCGAGGTGCCTTCCGTTCTTTTCTGCATATAGATCGGTATGGCCTTCAGGGCAGGTCATAGCTGCGTGATTCAGATATAATTCTAGCTGCTTGATTGTTAAGTAGCGTTCTTCGCTGCAGGAGAGACAAGAAAATAAGACTCTTCCGCTTCCTTCTAATATGGTATTCCTTCTTCCTCCGCAAAACGGACATGTATCCCATGTGGCCAGATATTCCTGAAGGGAGATCCTTTTCTTCCATCCTTTTCGTACGCTGGCTGCTTTTATGATTTTCACTTTGCATTTATGGAGGTCCATCATTTCGATGAACGTCCTGACGGCATCCTTAGACCATAGTCGCGCAAAGGGTAGTATAGATTTTTCTGTAAGCGCTCCCCCGCTCCAGATTACTTTTCGGTCGATGATGATGAATGGAATCTGGTAGTCCGTTTCAACTTCCTGGTATGTCGTTAATGGCGTCATCCTTGAATCGGGGGTGATGATTCTAATCTTTATAGATGCTCCTTTGTTTGAGAGCTCGTCCCAAATTTTGCTCCCGAGCATGTTTGGGTGTTGAATGGAGATAACAATCTCCTTTTCCGCCCGTTGTATATCTTTAACGATGCCCGCCCATTGCTGTCCGTCCATCCATATCAATCTTTTATTGGTTGATTGATATGAGACGCCGCGGATATCTTCAAATCTTCCTTCTTCTGAATAGTGGCTGGCCATTTTTCTTACCGGCTGCTGTTCGTTGAATTTTCTCTTAATGAATCGATCATTTCCAAGCGCAATGAATTTCCCTCTGGACCGGGTGACCGCTACATTCACCATCCGCAGGCTGTTTTCATTCGTCAATAGCCTTCCTGCCGTGGAATGGCTGTCCGTATCCACCAAGTCAAACAGAATCATATCTTTCTCCGAACCTTGAAATTTATGAACGGTTGCTGATGACAGTCCTTCCTCTTCCCCTTCAAAAATGTGATCGATGAAAGTTTGGACCAGTTTTGCCTGGGCCCTGTAGGGGGAAATGAAACCGATCGATTGAAGGCCGTCAGACTTAGCGTTCATCATCAATTGCACGGCAGCAAGTGCTGAAAATAAATGAAAACGGGAGAAGGAGCTCCCTTCCCTTCCGCCGTATTGCGACGCCGTATCCATATTGAGAAATATAGCAGCTGCATTCGGAAATGGGGCTTTTTCAACAATGGATGCCCTCGATTCAATCGTGCTGGGATGATCGAATACTTGATTCTGATAAACATGGCGATTTGTAAAAGAAGAAATGGCTGGATGCATCCGGCGCTGTTCCTTCAGCATAAACAATTGGGGATGAACTTCTTTTTTCTTATCCAAAGAAGATGCGACTCCTGCATGGTGGAAGATGTCCTCTTGCAGCCACTTCGTCGTCATCGGATGCTTCGAAATGGCTACAGGTGGAAGCTGCATGAAGTCCCCGCACACAGCGATCCTTTTCCCAAGAGTGGAAGCAAAGGCAAGCTGGGGGACATACGCCATACTGGCTTCATCGATGATGACAAGGTCGAATGATTCCAAATAAATGGCTGGATCTGCCGCCGCTTTGGAAAGCGTACTGCCAATCATCCTGGCATCTTTCACAAGCCCCTTTTCTTTTTCTTTAAATTCAGTTTTTATCGCAGAGGGAGTTTGGTCGGCAGGAATTGAAAAATGGTCGCGATTGATTTCGGGATAGCATTCTTCTGTCCACTTCATCGAACTTAGAAAGGGATATTTCTTTAACACATCCGACCCGGGCATTCCATATCGAAGCACCTTTCCATCTTTCCATTTCTTTTTGGCAATCAAATAGCGCGTGATCTCTTCCATTAATACATCCAAAGCAGCATTACTGTGGGACAGGATGAGCACCCTTTTTCCTTTGACCAATTTTCTGGCTGCCAAGCGTGCCAGCGTATAGGTCTTGCCAGTTCCGGGTGGTCCCCAAATAAAGGTGGATGGATTATATTTCGTGCGGAGATACAGTTCATGAATGTTATTTTTTATTTTTTCAACCGGATGGTTTGTTTCTTTTGAAGGCTTCATCAGGTGTTGAATTTTTGATCGCTTGTGTTTATCTTCTTTTGCTTCTTCAAGTCTTTTAGATAACTCCAGCAGCAGCTGCCATGTTTCACTGGATATCCATGCTTCTTTGAAGGATTCCATGATTACATCTGTAATGGACAGCAGTATTTCTCCTCGAGTATTTGAGATGATTAGTGCCTGGAAGCTCTCCCCGTTGATTTCAATCATGACAGAAGCTCCATCAGGCAGCGGCAATTCACCATTCGTAATACATGTGAAGTACCTTGTGTTTTTTATCCTGTGCACGCATGTCCCTTTTTGGAGGCGGTATTTCGCTCCCCCATTTTTTTTAAGCTGGGCAGCTTCATATTTTAAGGCAAATTGCCATTGTTCGATCAATTTGTGTATTCTCATCGCTATACTCCTTATTCTTGCCGAAAAAACAAGCACGATTTCTACCTTACTAATAGACCCTTTTATCGTCAAGTGTCGGAATTTAGCAATAAACAAAGCAGGATAGTACTCTCCTGCTTTGTTACTCTTTTCTTTTCGTGGAAATCTTCGTGATCGGATTGATCTGGATACAGCGGCAGGAACTGAAATCCCCAACCGAAAAACAGCTCCCGACAACGATGGAATTAGCCGTATGGCTGTTCTGATAGACAGGGCCGAAGTTGATGTTGGCATTGTTTGTCATACTCCCAACTTCAAATCGACCGATATTAATGATCTGGGAAAACATTTTGTCCACGCCCTTTTTGATAGGGTATGCAGACAAGGCCGGACAGGCGTGTGTTTTTGTCCATAAAGAAAGGAAGGATTTCCGATGTGGAATCCTTCCTTGTTGTCGACGTCCAGCTCCAGCACCTAGCCCCTCGAGTCATAAGCCGTCCCTCTACGGAAATCAGGATTTCCTTCGAGTTCCGTCTTATGCTGGTCGGGGCTGACCAAGGTGCTTGCGCTTTTGTACTTACCCGTTTATTTCAGGTTCCCCGTCTGGATTGCGGGTTTTTACTTTCTTTTCTTTATTCCTTGGTTTTGGCTTGATATAAAGGCCAAGTTCTTTTCTTTCCCAATTCAATGCTTTATAGAGCGAAATCATCATCAGGATCATGATGAAGGAGAACGGGAAAGCTGCCACAATGAGGGCATTCTGCAAGGCCTGAAGTCCTCCGCTGTATAAAAGGATCAAGGCAACGGCTGACTGTGCAATACCCCAAGTCAATTTGACTGAGTTAGGTGGTGTAAGAGAGCCGTAAGTTGTCTGCATTCCCAAAACGAATGTAGCAGAATCGGCAGATGTGATGAAGAATGTACCGATCAAGATGATTGCCACAATCGATAGAATGATTGAAATTGGGTAATGGTTAAAGACAGCAAATAATACCTCTTCAGTTGCATTTTTAGTTAAATCAGCTGCTCCTGATTGCTGAACATCAATCGCAGCGGTTCCGAAGACTGCGAACCAAAGGAAACTTACAACGGAAGGCAAAATCAAAACGCCTATTAGGAATTCACGGATTGTACGGCCTTTAGAGACACGTGCAATAAATATTCCGACGAATGGAGACCATGAGATCCACCAAGCCCAATAGAAAATGGTCCACCCGTTGATCCATTCGCGATGTGCAGCATTCAGTGGAGCGATTCTAAAGCTCATTTGAACGATGTTTTGGATATAAGAGCCGAGTGTATCGGTGAATAAGTTTAGAATAAGCAATGTCGGACCTACAATCAACATGAGGATCAACAAGGCGGTTGCAAGCACCATGTTTGCATTACTCAAATATTTGATTCCTTTACTCAATCCGGACCATGCTGACATCATGAATAATACTGTTACGATAGCAACGATGATCAGCTGGACAGTAAAGTTTTTCGGTATTCCGAATAAGTAAGAAAGTCCACCGTTGATCTGGACCGCACCAAATCCTAGAGTAGTCGCAACTCCTACAACTGTTGCGAATACAGCGATAACATCTACGAGCACTCCGATTTTGCCTCTTGAATATTTACCTAGAAGCGGCTCTAAAGTAGCACTAATTAATCCTGGTTTATCTTTTCTAAATTTGAAATATGCCAGCGCCAAGGCGACTACAGCGTAAATCCCCCATGCATGAAGTCCCCAATGGAAGAATGTGTAGCGCATTGCATCCTTCAATGCCTGATCTGTACCCGGTTTTGCAAGCGGCGGGCTGGAGGCAAAATGTGAAATCGGTTCTGCTGCTCCCCAGAATACGAGGCCGATCCCCATCCCGGCACTGAATAGCATGGCAAACCATGTTCCAGTTGAATACTCAGGACGATCTTCTGGCTTTCCTAAGCGGATGGAGCCCATCGGACTGAAGATGAAGAATAGACAGAATACGACGATCACGGTAACGAGAATTAAGTAGTACCACCCAAAAGAGGATGTAATGAATGATTGAATATTGGCTGTAACAGTTTCAAAGCTTTTCGGTGCAGCCACACCGTAGATTACAGCAGCAAGTACGATTGCAACCGTAATCCAAAAAACATTCGATATTTTTTTCATAAAATACTCCTTTCAAGATAATTTTTGTGTGGGGAATGAAAAGATAATGGCAACAGGTATATATTCCCCGGTTTTCTAATAAAAAAACCACGTTTTCAACCATAACAAAAAAAAGAACCTGAATTCAAAGGATATCCCTTGATATGGTTCTTTTTACCCATGAATACAAAATTTTTAAACAAAGAAAACCCGAATTCATTGAATCACGATGCACGGATTCCTATGAATTCAGGTTTTAGTTAGGGCCTTTATAGATCTTGGCAAAATAAAGGACCTCTTTTACATAGCGCTGGCTGTGGTTATAGGCAAATACGGCTTTTGAGATTTCCCCGTCTGCAGCCCCGTTTTTCGCTAAGTAATTTGCAGCGCTGTAAATGGCGTCTTCATCGTCCCATGGATCTGCTTTACCGTCTCCATTGGCATCGACCCCGTATCCGCCGTATTTCTTGATGACATCCGGATTTGTTTTATCCTTTTCAGGGATATTCCCTTTACCGAGGCCGCTGCATGAAGGATACGACCATCCAACAAATGTGCAGGGCATGAATTGCATCGGGCCTTCCGCTCCAACTGAAGAGACCATATTGTTCATCGAAGAGAATTTAGTTTCCACCCGATGGTGCGCGGCAAGCAGGGTCCATGGAATACCGTATTCCTTCGCAGCTGCTTTATAGATCGGGATATAGTCTGGGGGTATTTCTTTTTTCGCCTGGTTGGAAACAAATTGGTTGAGCTGATTCATTGACTTGTCCGGGCCATAAATTAAAAGATGGAGGCTGAAAAGAATGACTGGGATCAGCAGTATATGTATAATTCGAATTTTTCTTTTTTTTCTTTTTGGTTTTTTATTGATTGTCATCGAGCAAAAGCCCTTTCTATTGGTGAATCTATTATGAAACCTTAATAGAGTAAAGAATAATTGCACTTTTTTAATTATAGTCCAAAATAGTGCGATTTTAAAAGGGGATATCCGCCAGAAATGGAGAATTAAAGCGTTTGTAATCGTATTGTAAAAAAAGGAGGACCAAATTTGGCCCTCCTTTGTTGAAATATTCTATTTCCAATAGTCAAACAGTCCGTCTTTTTCACCAAATACCGGGTCTTTTTCTGGCAGCGGGACATCTTCTATGTTTGATTTGGCTTGTTCATGGTCATGGTTTTCGGATTTAAGCAGGTCAGCTTTTTGTCCTTTTGGGTAGGCGCCAACAACGTGGAAGTCGCTGCTTGCCTCTAATTTTTTGTGGCCCACGCCTGCCGGGATGATGATGACATCCCCTTTTTCAACGGTCAGCACTTTTCCGTTTTCTCCGCCCATCTGAACGACTGCAGTTCCTCCTGCAACACCAAGGACTTCATGTGCTGTGCTATGGAAATGGTGGTACGGGTACACGCCGTTTACCCATACTCCATCCCATCCGTTCGATTCAAATAATTCTCCGCAGGCTTCGGCTGTATTCTTGTCTCCCAATCCATTTTTATAAATAAGCAACGGCCATTTAGAATGGTTAGGTGTTTTTCCATCATCGGAAAATTGATAATGATCAATCATTTTAAAGGTGCTCCTCCTTTATAAAAATAATATTAGGCCCAGCATATTCGCCGGGCCAAAATATTCATATCAAAGTCTTATGTCGATTATCCTAGAGCTTCAATGAAAGCTTTTGCTGTTGATGCACTTGACTGCGGATTTTGTCCAGTGATGAACTTGCCGTCTGCCACAACATAATCTGAGTAAGCAGCAGCTTTTTCAAATTTTGCCCCTTGTTCTCTCAGTTTGGATTCAAGCAGGAACGGCATGGCTTTTTCCAATCCCGTCTGCTGTTCTTCTTCATTGGTGAAGCCTGTCATGTTTTTTCCATCAACGAGCCATTTGCCATTTGATAATTTAGTTCCTGTAAATCCTGCAGGACCGTGGCATACGGCACCGATTACTTTATTATTTTCAGCGAAGTGTGCGAGCGTTTCCGACAGCTCCTTGCTGTCAGGCAGGTCAAACATAGTACCGTGTCCACCTGGGAGGAAAATACCGTTGAAATCGTGGGTGTTCACTCCTCCAAGAATTTCGGTGTTTTCCAGTTTAGAAATGGCTTCGTCCCATTCAGATAGCTGCTCGTCTTCAAGGCTGTTTGGGTCTAATGGGATCCTTCCTCCTTCGGGACTGGCTACCTTTATCTCATAGCCATTGTTTTTGAAGGCCACATACGGTTCGGCAAATTCAGAAAGCCATAGGCCGGTTTCGTGTTCGTCATCAATTTTGCTTGAATTCGTCAATACCATTAATACTTTTTTCAAAACAATCCCTCCAAAATCTATTATGATCTCCACTTAGTATTTAACCGAAACGCCCCTTTCATAAACACTGAGATAGGAATTCAAAAAAAAGAACCCCGCCTCAAAACTGGCAAGGTCCCCTTAAATTATTCCACCGTAACGGAAAGTTTCTTCACTTTCAATGATGGAGATCCGATATATCCTGGAGAGACGGAGAAAGCAAAATCGAGGTCGCTTCCTACCTCTTCTATATCCTTTAAAAGGTCAAAGAAATTTCCGGCAATCGTCATTTGATTGACGGCCGATTTAATTTTCCCATCAACAATCCGGTATCCGTATGCAGCCACAGAGAAATCACCTGATACGGCATTCGCCCCTGAGTGCAATCCGGAAAGGCCTGTGATCACGACACCTTCTTCAATAGATGAAACGAGATCATCAAATGATGATTGGGAAGGTGTGATATACAAATTGGAAGGAGCAACCGTCAACGCGCCTTTATATGAATCTTTGTAGGCGTGGCCAGTTGATTCCGTTCCTTCTTTTTTGGCTGTCTTGCGATTGTGAAGGAGAGATGTCAATTTTCCTTTTTCAATCAAGTTTAACGGCTTTGATGCCACACCCTCGCCATCAAATGTCCGGCTGAAAACACCTGTTTTAAGGAAAGGGTCATCTACGACATCCAGGATGGAGGAAGCAATCGAATCCCCTACTTTGTCTTTTAACTGGGACATTCCCTTTTGAGCTTCTTCAGCTGAAAAAATTGAGGCAAATGTACCAAACAAGCTTGCGGCTGCAGTGTTTCTTAAAACAATCGGATACTGTTTATTTGGGATTGATACGGCTTCTAAATAGGAAACAGCTTCTTCCACTGCTTCTTTTGCAATTTTAGCAGGGTCTAATTCCCGCAGATCTTTTGAGAATACAAGCTTTTCACCGGTTTTTGTGATCCCATTTTCTTTCACGACGACTGAAACATATAAGATAAGGTCATTGAGCTTCTCATGAAGGGAAAGCCCTTTATTGTTGAAAAGTGCACGTTCTTTCTCCTGCACTTGCATGGTGAAATAATCCGTACCATCCACTCTGGGATCGGCTTCATAGATGCAGCGGTCCAGTTCCTTGAGGAATGCCAATTTTTCATCTACGGACGTTTCTTTTAAACTCGCAGAATAAAAATTTCCTTGTTCATAAAATGTGCTGCCTGAAAAAATTTCTTCAGGGGTATCCACTTCCATGATTGCGGCATTTTCCATGGCACTATTCAATAGGAAATCAATCGACTCTTCATCGAGTTTTTCCGTGTAGGCATACCCCATATTCCCGTTATATAATCCCCTGAAAGACAGTCCCATCTCAACTGATGTTGAATAGGAATCAATCTCTCCTTTATAAATATTACTGGCAAAATTCTCTGCTTTTTCATAATAGATTTCCATATCCGAAAATCCGTGGGCTTCCCCTTTATTCAGAAGTTTTTTTTGAAATTCCTGCAGATTCATCTTAATTGCCCTCCTTGCTTCCACCGACTGTCATTTCACTGACGCGGATCATGGGCTGCCCCACATTGACCGGGATGCTGCCGCTTAAAGAACCGCACATTCCTGCTCCATGGCCCAGGTTGTTTCCAACCATGTCAACTAATTGGAGCGTTTTCGGACCATTTCCAATCAAAGTGGCTCCTTTGACAGGCTTTGTGATTTTTCCATTTTCAATCATGTATGCTTCCATAACAGCAAAGTTGTAGTCGCCAGTTGTCGGATTTACTTGTCCTCCACCCATATACTTCGTATAAATTCCGTGTTCAGTATTGCTGATGATTTCTTTCGGAGTGGATGCTCCCGGAGCGATGTATGTATTTGTCATCCTGGATGTCGGGGCGAAGCGATAGTTTTGGCGGCGGCCAGATCCGGTTGAATCCATTTTCATTCGACGCGAGTTGAATTTATCAATCAAGTATCCTTTTAAAATCCCATTTTCGATGAGGACATTTTTACGTCCCTGCTCCCCTTCATCATCAATGGAAGTGGATCCCCACTCGTTTTCAATTGTGGCATCATCGATATACGTGACAACATCCGAAGCCACTTGTTCTCCTATGCTATTGGCGAAAACCGAGTTATTTTTCGCAACGGATGTCGCTTCCAAACCATGACCACATGCTTCGTGGAAAATGACTCCGCCGAATTCATTATCGATGACTACAGGGAATTTTCCGCTTGGGCAGGCCTCTGCATCGAGCATTGTTACTGCGATTCTTGCCGCTTCTTTTGCATAATGCTCCAGGTTGAGGTTTTCAATGAATTCAAATCCTTTGCAAGCTCCCGGTCCATAGAATCCAGGCTGCATCTTGCTTCCCTCAGCTGCAACGGCTTGAATGGCCATGCGGCTTCTTGTTCTTTTATCTTCTGTAAAAGTCCCTTCAGAGTTGGCAATGAGGACATTTTGCTCTTCATCAAAATATCTGACCATTACCTGCTGGATTTTTTCATCATAGTTCTTGGCAATTTCATTCGCTTTTCTCATCACGGCCACTTTTCTCGCGTTTTGCACACTTGTCGGCGGAATGGCAATCAAATGTGGAGATTGATAGATTCTCTTTTCTAGTGGAAGTCGAGTAATCATCCCTCCTCCTTTTACAGCCTGTGCAACATTCCTCGCTGCCTGCAAAAGACCATCCCTTGAAGAATCATTTGTATAGGCATAGTAGCTCTCTAAGCCTTTGAAAATACGGATGCCAATTCCGTAGTCTCTTCCTGATAAGCTTTTTTCCACTTTTCCGCTTTGCATCGTAATGGTATTCGTCAAGCGATCTTCTACGAAGATTTCTGAAAAGTCCCCGCCAGTGCTGAGGGCCTCAGAAAGGACATCTTCAATCAATGCTTTATTCAGCATAGTCTACCTCCTGAGAAATCTTATTTTAGAGAAAATTAAAACAACTTATCTCTATGTTGATTATACATGAACATAATTCCTTTTATAACCATTAGTAGGAATGATTTCTAATCCGTCTCAAGGCGGACTTAAAAGAAAAATAATCCCCCGGTACGGAGGAATTTTAAAATGCAGTCATGGACACAGGACGGTCCATATGGGAAAACACTGTTTTGATATGGCGGATGTTGTCTGGCCCTGAGATTGAAAGTTTGCCATATTGATAGAGCTTCGCTGGTGAAACAGCACCCATGATCATGGAAGAAAAATCAGCGATGTCGATTTGTATTGCGAAGTCATGCCCTTCGCCCTCATTTTTTTTAAGAGAAAGAATATGGTTCTGATTAGAAAGGATCCATTCTTTTTCTCCGTCAAGGTCAAAAGAGTCGTTGATGAATAGTTTACAAACGAAATCAGCTGCAGGATTTGGCATGATTCCAATGGCGTTGATAAGTTGAGGGGGATCTACCGCCCGATACATGATTCCTGCACCTGATTTATTGGTTTCATGGTAGACGCTTGGAATTAAATGATCCGTCCCATTTCGCGGGTCGTCAAAAATCATATGGAAACTTTCATCCTGCGTATTAATGATGATCCGTTCGAATTGATCGTCCTGTGAATGAAGGAACGACGAAAATTGCTTGAATGCTTCTTGTGTTTCGTAAATCCATTCTTTAATGATCAAGTGATTTTTGATGAAATTCATTTCGCTTGCTTTCTTAAAATGAAATTGCAGATACCCTTCCAATTTCCCATTATTCTTATAACCGATTATTTTTATTTCGGGATTTTGAAACATCCGGTCGAGTTCAGCCTCTGTTTTGTGCATCATTCCGTGGGTGCTCATTACTTTTAGCTCATAGCATTTTTTTACATCCTCTTTGTCGGATGCATCCAGGAATACCAGCCCGCTTTTGTCTTTGAAATTAGGGAAGGCTCTAGGGACTACTGCATATTGATCCATTTTCGTACCCATTCCAAACCCCATTTTTTTATAAAAATCAGGACGAAATGGATACAGACTAAGAAGGGGAACGCCTTTTTCCTTAAAATGACGGATAAAATATTGAATTATTTCTTTGGCGATTTTTTCTTTTTTGTGGAGTAAATCAACACTAACAAATCCGACACCCCCTGTTTGAATCATATTCCCATGAAAGTTCATTTCATATTGATGAAGCCGCATTCCTCCGACAAGTGTGCCGTTTTTCCAAACGCCCATCAGGTCAATAGAAGGATCTTCGGCTTGTGCTTTTTGCAGCGATTCCATTAATTTTTGCTTTGCTTCAAGCCCTCCGCTCATCATCCCTGGATAAGCATTTACGGCAATTTCGACAAATGCGCCCATTTCTTCCTCTTTTAACAGCCTGATATCTGTCATTTTTCCCCTCCTCTAATAAAATAGACTACCTAGTTTATATTATATGTATCCATCAATTTTTTGGCAATTTTATTTTTTCAATATTTTTGGAGATTCTCCACGTTTATGTTTATGGTAAAATGGAAGAAAAATACTTGTTATGTATTGGGAGAGTAATTGACATGATTAGAAGATTGACAGAAGCTGACCATGAGAAAGTGATGGAATTGGTGCTGCCGAAAGCAGCGGAAAATCTATTTATCATTGGGGATATTGAAGCATTTGGATATGATCAGGATTTTCAAACTTTATGGGGCGATTTTGACCATGAAGGTTCCCTTAAAGGCATTCTATTGAAATATCAGCAGAATTATATCCCTTATGCGGAAGATGTAGAAGGAGTTGATGCGTTCGGTTTTGCCAAAATCATTGGAGAAGATGATCATGCAGAGATGGTATCGGGGCTTGAACCCATCCTTGAACGGGTCAGACCATTCCTCCCTTGGAATTCGCTGCATGCACGGAAATTCTACTATGCAAAATGTACAGATGCCGAAAATGTTCCTTCCGACCTGGACTTGGTAAAACAAGCAAAACCGGCAGATGTCGATAGAATAGTTGAACTGTATGGGCATATCAAGGAATTCAACAGTATGGAAACTGCTGAACAGAAACGAAGGAACATGGAAAAAGGTACTGCCAGGTCATTTTTCATTGAAAAAGATGGTGAAATAATTTCCGCTGCGTCCACTGCAGCAGAAAATACCCAATCGGCAATGGTTGTCGGGGTATGCACCCACCCTTCCCACACGAAAAAAGGATATGGATCCATGTGTGTCAGCAAGGTTTGCCAGGTTCTGCTGGCTGAAGGCAAAGAGCTTTGCCTCTTCTACGATAATCCGGCTGCAGGAAGCATCTATAAGCGGATCGGGTTTAAGGATATCGGATTTTGGACGATGTATAAACGGAACCGGGATTAGAAAGGAGCAGCAGAAAATGAAAGAAGAGAACCAAATTGTTATGGCGGTAAAAGGGATCATCCTGCATGAAGGGAAATTTTTGATTGTTCAGCGCTCCCCCCATGACTCTGGAGGCGGAACGTGGGAATTCCCGGGAGGCAAGCTGGATTTCGGAGAACAGCTTGAATCGGCACTGGCAAGGGAGATAGAAGAAGAAACGGGACTTTCAGCATCCGTGAAACGCATCCTTTATGCCACCTCTTTTTTCACCCATGCGCACCGGCAAGTGGTGATCAATACGTATTTATGTACAGCCGATCGTAATGATGTCACCCTTTCTTTTGAGCATTCGGATCATAAATGGGTCGATTTTGCGGATGCCCAAAACTACCTGCCTGAAAATATCAAGCATGATTTTGAGCGTTATCAGGTTGCGAATATGCCAGAATTTTTACATATGTAAATAGAGAGCCCCTGACTCGGGGCTCTCTTTATTTTAAGATTCGCGGAAAACCCCATGCGGCAAAATCGCGTGGACTCCCTTGACCCCATTGACGATTTGAGTGATATGCAGATCAACGGCGGTACTGGCCAAAGTGACAGCTTCCGTTCTACTCAAATCATATTTCTTTTGCATGAAATGAATCATTTCGTTCAGTGCGATGATGGTCGCCTCATTCAGATCTTTATGGAAGCCGAACGTCATCCATCCTTTAGGGGTATTCGCCAGTGGTCCATTCAATTGCATGTCAACGGCTTCAATATTAAGGACGACAGAATCCATAGGGCATTCAATAGCCTGTCCGGAAACCTCCCCATCCCCTTGCTTTGCGTGCCCATCGCCCACAGAAAATAATGCACCTTCGACGAACACGGGCAAATAAAGCGTTGTGCCTTCCACAAGTTCTTTACAGTCGATATTGCCGCCAAAACGTCCAGGCGGGATCGTCGGATGTATTCCCGGCTCTTCAGGTGCAACGGCCATGACCCCCATAAATGGTTCTAGATCTACGGTGAATGACCTTTCTCCTATGCGGGTTTTACCAGTCTTATGGTCCCGGTCAATTTCCCAATCCAATGTCGATTCTTCCATTGTGTCTACTCCCAAAATCCTGCTGTGCCAGCTTTGATTGCCCCCAGCGCAGTTCCAGCCATAATGAGCAGGGGTGATTTGTTCAATTTGAATCTTTAAAGCCATTCCTGGTTTCGCTTCCTGAACGTAAATTGGGCCGATCATCGGATGCCCCCACTCCTGCTCTTTTAGACGGGAGTGGAAATTCGTCCTGTGACCCTGCGGATCGTTGTAGCCCCAGCCGATATCCGGTGTCATGCACTCAATGGAATCCCCGGATTGTATCGTTAAGACAGGTTCATAGTCTCTCGAAAAAGACGCATGAAGATGTTCATTTTTCAATTCAATTTTATGTACAGCCATTACAAAACCCCCTTCAATCAACTACATTCTATCAGACCACAAATTCTGAAAAATGACAATATTTTAATGGGGTGGTGATTCTATCTCAATCTTCTCTCCCCTTTAATAGAAAAAAAGAGGCCCGCCAATCGGCGGACCTGAAAAATTTATAGTTTAATAGGGGGGAACTAAACTAAATGGCTTATTTTAAAACTTTCACTTTAACTGTTCTTACTCCCCAGTCCATTGCTTGATCCTTGGATGGGAATAAGATATCGATGCGGTTGCCTTTGATGGCGCCGCCCGTATCGGCTGCAGTTGCATAACCATAGCCTTCTACGAATACTTTAGAACCAAGCGGAATGACACTAGGATCTACAGAGATTACCTTGGCATTCGGGTTATCTTTTACATTCATCCCGGTAGCGGTAATTCCTGAACATCCTTCACAATCAGCTGTGTAGCCTGTTGCTTTAACAGTAAGTTCTTTCGCAACATTGCTGTCTTCACTGGATGCAGCTTCTGCTTTTGCAGGTGCAGCTTTTTCAGTGTTTGCTGGTTGTGAGCTTGGTGCTGCTGCTGGTGCAGCTGTATCTTTTGCTGGTGCTGCAGGTTTTGCCTCTTCCTTAGGTGCTTCTGTCTTTTGTTGGACTGGAGCGGATGAAGCTTTATCGTTTAAGTAAATAACTAAGCTTTGGCCAGGCTTGATCAAGTCAGATGAAAGTTTATTCCATTCCTTCACTTGATCCACTGTAACGCCATATTGATTGGCGATGCCCCATAGTGTATCTCCTTCGCCAACAGAATAATGTTCTAATGGGGAAACCGTTAATTCCTGATCAGGATATATGATATCGGAACCTAGATTGTTCCACTCTTTAAGATTTTCAACGGTTGTACCGTAATGTTTTGATATACCCCAAAGTGTGTCTCCCTTGTTTACTTCATATTCTTGTGCGGAAGCAGTTCCAGCCATTGCTCCTGTAAATACTGCGGCTGTCGCCAACGCTACGATAGATTTTTTCATTGAAGTATCCTCCTTTTCGTCAGCACGTTTTTGCTAACAGGAAAAAGACTAACACATGAAAATGACAAGCAAATAACAAAATAATGTTCATTTGGTTACATTCCCATTACATATACAGTTGTTTCCATTAGTGGAAATTCCACTGATATAAATAGGTGGTTTTTCTACTATTCTTTTACATTAGGGGTTTATTTTACCTTATCATTTTTAAGGAATATTTAAGAAAAATAATGGACAGTGGAGGATTTAGTGGTATAATTTTGACAGTTTGCAAAATTATGGGTGTGATTTGGAGGGGTTGGAGTGAGTTTTTATAAACGAGTTTTGATCAAATTGAGCGGCGGTGCCCTCGGAAATGATGCAGGAGAAAACTTTGCGCAGGAAAAATTGGAGCACATTGCCGAAGAAGTGATGAGCATCGTGAATCTTGGCGTGGAAGTCTCGATTGTCATCGGCGGCGGGAATATCTTCAGAGGGAATCTTGCTGAACAATGGGGCATCGATCGTGTGGAAGCGGACAATATCGGAACGATGGGAACCATCATTAACAGTTTGATGTTACGGGGTGTCCTGAAATCGAAGACTGATAAGGAAATACGCGTGATGACATCCATCCCCGTCCCTTCTGTTGCGGAACCATACATCCGATTAAAAGCACTTGAACATTTGAAAAAAGGATATGTCATCATTTTCGGAGGCGGCAACGGCCAGCCGTTTGTGACCACGGACTATCCAAGCGTGCAGCGTGCCATAGAGATGAACTGCGATGCCATCCTGGTTGCCAAGCAAGGGGTCGATGGAGTCTACGATATGGATCCCAAAAAACATGTGGATGCGAAAATGTATCAAACATTGAACTACGATGATGTCGTCAAGAACAATATCCGAGTGATGGATCAATCCGCCCTCCTCCTTGCACGCGACTACAGCCTCCCTGTCCATATTTTCAACTTTGATAAGGCGGGTGTGATGAAGAATATTTGTCTCGGAGGAAAAAACGGTACAGAATTATCATCTCAAAAGTCCAGCTGGATGGAGCAAAAGGTTGAATGATTCTGTTGAACTGGCGCTTCAGTTTGAAAAGATGAGGGATGGAACTGCAAATGCTGCACTTGAGATCATTATCCAAGGGTTGAAAGAGTATTTCGATCCTTTTGATATCAAATATAATGAGGATTTAGTCCATTTTAGACAATATTATATGGAATCGCCCAATACTCACCAAATGTATATCGGCAAATGGAATGGGGAAATCGTTTGTACGGGTGCCCTTTCGATTGAAGATATATATACGGGGCGGATTCAGCGGCTTTCTGTAAAGACTGAATTTCGCAAGATGGGGTTTGGCGCCGAGATGCTGATCTTTCTTGAAAGCATTGCCGCTGAACAAGGATTCGATAAAATCGTCCTCGAAACCAACCGGGATTGGGAAAAAGCAATCAGGCTTTATCAGCGAGCACATTATATAGAAGAAACTCGTTCAGAAGAAGAAATTCATTTTTGTAAAGTGCTGGCATTTTGAATGAATGTACACAAAAGAGCATCCTCACAAATGGAGGATGCTCTTTTTAAAATTTTAAAGTGTCAAAATGATCGGTTTGTCTTTTGTAATGACGATGGTATGTTCAAGCTGCGCCACTAGACTTCCGTCCGGAGTTTTATATGTCCATCCGTCGCTTGCTTGGATGACCTCGTCAGCCCCCATTGAGATGAATGGTTCGAAGGCAATGACTGTTCCTTCTTTGAACAGTGCATTATCCCATGGATCAAAGTAATTGAGGATATGATCTGGTGCTTCATGGAGCGATTTGCCGATTCCATGGCCGGTCAGGTTCATGATGACATTGAAGCCATTTCTTCTTGCTTCATTCGTTACCGCTTTTCCAATTCCGTTGCGTTTAGATCCTGCTTTTGCTTTTTCCAATCCTTTTTGGAAGGCGCTCTCGGCACATTGGCAAAGTCTTTCGAGTTCCGGATTCCCGCCTCCGACCACAAAAGAAATACCGGTATCTGCATAGAATCCATCTTTGGAGCCGGAAACGTCGATATTTACTAAATCGCCGTCTTGAATCACCCGGTCCCCTGGAATTCCATGTGCGACTTCATCATTGACACTGATGCAAGTGAAGCCAGGGAAGTCGTATTCGCCTTTCGGTCCGGAGATGGCCCCAGCCTCTTCAAACATTCTTCCTGCTATCTCATCAAGTTCCTTGGTTGTGATGCCTGGTTTTGTATTACTTTTCATTTCTTCTCTAATGGAGGAAACAATTTTACCGATTTCCTTCAGTTTTTCTAATTCCTGTTCTGTTTGTACAATCATCGAATCTTCCTTTATTAAGAATTTATCACATCTATCATTTTATATAATAAATGCCCATTGCACAAATCAAGTGCACGGCTGTGAGCTTACATATGAGGAATGATACCGCATTTATTTTGGAGAATCCTGACAAAGCTAAAAGAGGCGGAATTTCCGCCTCTTTAAACTTTTATCGCTTTTACGATTAATCGGTTTTTGCTTGAGTACATTGGAGTACAGGTGATCAAAGTCAATTCTGATTTTTTTGAAGGGTTTAGAACAGAAACTTCCGTTGGTTTCACTACAAATTTTTTATAAACTTTGTAGCGGTAGATTCCCTTTTTGGTCTCGATGGTAATCATGTCGCCGTTTTTGAGTTCGTCCAATCTATTGAAAAATTGGCCGTATGTGTAGCTTCTGTGTCCGGCCAGCGCCATGTTGCTTCCTTGATCAGGCAAGGATGTGTCCGGGAACCAGCCGACAGCATATTTCAGATCTTTTGCTTCTACACCCTTCACGATGTAAGCCGATAAATCAATTTTATCTATCGTGATTTTCCCGATGGCCGTCCTAGGCAAAGAAACTTTAGATTCTGTTTGTTTATCAGATGTCTTATCAGGTTTGTCATTCGGTTGGTCATTTGCTGATTCCACTGTTGGCTGCTGCTGCAGTAAATCTGGTTCATCTGATGCATAGGCTGTATTCAGGTTATTCCATTGATTTTCCAGATTGGCTTGAACGGTATTCACTTTATAGCTTGAATAGATTGGAAAAGCAATGAATACCGCTCCGATGATGATCAGAAAAAGTGCCAGCCATTTACTCATTGTGAAACGCCTCATTGTTTTAGATTTTTCCTAATGATTTTCTAAAGAAAAGGAATAGTCCTGCGAATAGGAACATGCTGCCGATTAAGATGAATGCTTTCCCATTCCATACAGATCCCGTTTTTGGAAGCATCATCATGGATCCGTTTGCAGCTGATGCTGTCAATGTTCCATTCTTCACCATAGTGGAGCTTGAATTGTTGGAAGCCGAAGACGTGCTGCCGGATGAAGGAGTTTTTGTTGAGACTCCTTTTACGGCTGTTCCACCAGTTTGATTGGACCCCTTATCAGCTGATGTAAATACAGGTAAAACAAGCTCTGATTTAAGGGTAGTTCCATTCGATTCATTTGAAACGTCTCCTGTAACCCCTGAAGTTGAATGTATCATTGCACTAAGCATCTTGTGTTTTTCTCCTGGCAGCGCCTCTACCATTAAAGTAAAATGGCAATCTTTTGATTCACCTGGTTTTAAATCTGGAAGAATGAAGACTGGATTGTTTTTTTCATTAAGTTTAATTTCTTTTCCTTTTAGGTGCAAGGCTTTATCCAGCATCAATTCCAGCATCGCGCCTTTTGAAAGTTTATCCATGTTGTTTGTAGCCATGATGGTTATATCAATCTTATAATTCCCTTTGTCATCCAATGCGATGGCATTTGTTTTGATTTTCGCATCAATTTTGCCTTTAGGCTCTTCCTTAGAAGGAAGTCCTGGCAAATATAGATCGCCTTTCATGCAAGTTTCTTCTTTACCATCCTCTATATTCGCTGTAATCTTGGCGTTGATGGCTTTATGTTGAATTCCTGGAGAGGCTTTAACATTCATTGTCCATGTATATGTTTTCGTTTCGCCTGCCGCAAGGTCTGGGAGGCTGATAACGAGATTGTTGTCTTTGTCCAGCTTGAGGCCGTCTAATAGGTTGTCCAATAGGTGGATGGAATGATCAAGTTTTATCTCAAGTTGGACATCCGTTGCTGTTTTATCCATTTTATTAGTCGCTGTTACCGTCAAATCGAGTTTATATTCACCTTCTTCGTCCAGTGCGACAGCCTTTGCATCTACATTTGCACTGATGTGGCCTTTTCCTTGGATTTTACCGCTTTCATCCTCTTTGTTTCCATCTTTATCACAATCTTCATCTTTTCCGTCATTTTGATCCTTGCTGTCTCCATCCTGTTGTGAATCGCTGCTATCAGAATATGTTTGGTTATTATTTGTAGTTATTTTTACAGTCGTGCTATTCCCCGAACTGCCATCGCCTTCGGATGCAAATGCCATCGTAGGAACCATCATGATAAATAAAAGACTTAAAACCAGTGCAAACTTTTTCAAATAAAATCCTCCCCTGAAAATAATTGTCAGTTTGTGCGCACGGTATTTTCTTCCCAAAGTCCCGGGACCTTAAACCTATATAAAGAAAATTTAGTTTTTTTTAAGAATTTATTTTCATAATAAAAAGCCATTCCCCTATAAAACAGTGGAATGGCTTAATAAATAAATGCGGGTAAAAATCACTTCAACCCTTTATATTCTAAATAAACTGCATGCGTCACGAGGAAGTCTTCTACTCCATGTTTTCCATCGGCACCGCCAAGTCCGGATTTTCTCAGACCGGCATGATAGCCCTGGATGGCTTCAAAGTTTTCACGATTGACGTATGTCTCTCCATATTTCAATCCGTCGATTACCTGCATAGCCTCATGGATGTTTTCTGTATAAACGGATGAAGACAAACCATAATCGGAATCGTTGGACATTTCGATAGCTTCATCAAGTGTTCGATAGGTCATGATCGGAAGGACGGGGCCGAATATTTCCTCTTGGATGATTTCCATGTCTTGACGGACATTCGTCAAAATCGTTGGTTCATAAAAATATCCTTTTTCAATTGAAGCACGCTGACCTCCCGTTTCAATCTTCGCTCCTTGGGAAACGGCTTTTTCGACCATTTCATGAACCGTCTTCAAACGGTCCTCACTGATCAGCGGCCCCATATCGGCTTGATGGTCTTCTGCGGGGTTGCCAAGTTTAGTATCTTTAAAGGCATGGACAAGCTTTTGGATAAACTCTTCTGCAATGGATTCATGGACATATACTCTTTCGGCATTGTTGCAAGCCTGTCCGGCATTGGTGATTCGGGATGTCTTGATATGTTTGACTGCAAGATCGATATCCGCATTTTCGGTAACAATGGCTGGTGCCTTGCCGCCAAGCTCAAGGTTCACTTTTGCCATGCTTTTGGCAGCTGCTTCCATGACTTTTTCACCTGCGCCAACACTGCCGGTCATACTGATCATCCGGACTTTTGGGTGGGAGGCAAGGACGTTTCCGATTTTAGAGCCTGTTCCGAGCACAATATTAACGACCCCAGCTGGAATGTCCACTTCATCGATGACCTTGGCAAATTCCATCATGGTATTTGGCGTTTGTTTACTCGGCTTCAACACAAGGGTACAGCCCGTAACCAGCGCTGTGGCTACTTTTCGTGCCAAAATGAAAACAGGGAAATTCCAGGGGACGATCCCTGCAACGACCCCGATAGGTTTTTTGAATATCATGATATGTTCATTGGACCGGTCGCTCGGGACAATTTCCCCTTCAAGTCTTCTTGCCCATTCGGACATATAGTGAAAATAGTCAATAGCAGTGTCGACTTCACCTACTGC
The DNA here is from genome assembly GCF_003350505.1 of Falsibacillus pallidus. Lineage (NCBI taxonomy): Bacteria > Bacillati > Bacillota > Bacilli > Caryophanales > Bacillaceae > Falsibacillus > Falsibacillus pallidus. The sequence continues at coordinate 374,095 of NZ_QQAY01000002.1, read as the reverse complement.
CTGTTCGTAGCTTTTTGCCTGCTCTTCCAGCAGGAGGCGGATAAAGTCTTCTCTGCGCTCAGCAAGCTTGTCCCCAAGCTTCCTCACAATCCTGCCTCTATCAATGGCGGGCTTTTTTTCCCACTCTTTAAGCGCGTTATGTGCTGCTTCCACTGCTTTATTGGCATCCTCTTCCGTTCCATCTGGGATGGTGGAGATAACCTCTTCAGTGGATGGATTGATGATTTCAATGGTTTCATTTGAAGTTGATTGGACATATTGTCCATTTATATAGTGTTGATGTTTCTTCACGGTACCACTCCTCACAAGAATTAAAATCTATTAATAAATGTTCCCTTGTGAGGAGCCACTAAACATTTGCCGGCACATCAATCGATTCTTGGAAGATAGATATGGACTGTTGTCCCTTGCCCCAGCTCACTTTCCACTTCTACTTTGCCTTGATGCTGCTCAACAATGTTAAAGCTTGTCATGAGTCCGAGGCCTGTCCCTTTTTCCTTAGTGGAGTAAAAAGGTTCACCCAGTTTATTCAAGCGGTCTGGCGGGATTCCGCAGCCGTTGTCTTTTATTTTGATGCAGACATAAGAAGAATCGCTCTGAATGCTGATGACCACTTGGCCATGTTCTTCGATGGCATCCAATCCATTTTGAATGATGTTGACGAACACCTGCTTTAATGAATTGGAGTCACCTTTTATCTTTGGATTTTGCACGGATGGATAAAAGTTGATTTTTTTATTTTTCATATTGGCTTCAGCCTCTAATAAATCGACCAAGTCTGCCAATTGGTGGTTGATTGCCAACGGTTCCGACCGCTCATGATGGGGCTTTGCCATCGCAAGGAATTCAGAGATGATATTCTCCACCCTGTCCAATTCATCCAGCACAATATTTACGTATCTCTCATCCACTTTTTCAGCATCCTTGAAAAGCTGGACAAATCCCTTGATTGGAGTTAAAGGATTTCGGATTTCATGGGCTACTGCAGCTGCCAGCTGACCTACGACTGCCAGTTTTTCGGATCTCCTTAACAGCCTGTCCGTTTCAATCCGCTTATCGATATCCCTGGAAACGGAAATGAAGTCCGGTTCACTATCTTCATCGGGGTTATTGACGATTTTAATAGTCGTTTCCAGCCAGACATAGCTGCCATCGCTCCTCAGTGCCCGATAGGTTATAAGAACGGGCTTGGAATCCTCTAAGATTTGTTTATGATATTTTTCAACGAGCGATCTATCATCAGGATGTATATAATCATAGGGATTCTTGCCAATCATATCAATCGCATCATAGCCAAGAGTTGTCGTCACTGACGGAGAAACATATAAATAGGTTCCATCGCCTGCATGCAGATTGATGATATCGGAAGAATTTTCAGCAAGGAGACGGTACTTCCTTTCGCTCTCCCTCAATGATTGTCCTATTTTGATTTTATCTGTGATATCCTGAATCTGCCTGAGAAGATACTTTTCATTCGAGGCGTCATCATGGATCAAGCTTACATTTAAAATGCCGTACTTTATTTCGTTGTTTTTGCACACATATCTTTTTTCAAAATGGTACCCTGACCTTTTGCCATCATACATTTCCTGAAGAAAATTCCGGTCTTTTTCAAAATCTTCCGGGTGTGTCACATCCTTGATCGTCAAAGTCTCCCATTCCTCAAGCGAGTAGCCTGTGAATTCTGCCAGTGCCTGATTGACCCATGTTTGCTTAAAATCCAGGGTACTAACCATTTGAGGGATCCTTGATTGAAAAAAGACTTCTTTAAAAATAGATGAAATAGACATAGTTCCTCCGTTCACTTCATTGCAGCACTGCGGTTATATACCGAACTAAAGTATTGATGTCCTTATTTTATACGATTTTTGCCAAAATAAAAAGTAACAGAAGAAAGTAATTATTTTTAACCGACTTCTAAATGTGCTCCCCTTTCAATTTAAAGTTTAAAGGGACAAACTTTAAGGAATAGTAAAAGAAGATAAGTATAGGAAGGGGAATTTATTATGAGTGATCAAAAATTACGTGAAGAAGTTTTGGAAGTCTTGAAAGAGAATAAGGTCGGGACATTGGCTACTGTTCAAAACAATAAGCCGCATACGAGATATATGACATTTTTCAATGAAGATTTAACCCTATTTACGGCAACTGATAAAAACACCCATAAAGTCGAGGAAATCGAACGCAATTCAAACGTACATATCCTGATCGGGTATGATGGGGAAGGTGTCGGTGATGCCTATCTTGAAATCGAAGGAACTGCAGCGGTCAAGGACAACCAGGAGTTGAAGGATCAATTATGGAATGATCATATGAAACCTTGGTTTGATGGACCGAATGATCCGAATTATATCATCCTTGAAATTCATCCATCTGCCATGACGTTGATGAATAAAAAGGATGAATCAGCGAAGACATTAAATGTATAACGGCTTCCCTATTGCCAGCAGATTCCGGCAATAGGGATTTTTTTAAGCAAAATGAATGTGTATCAGTTGGCTAGGGCATTAATTTCCTATAAGATATAAACTACATCTATCAGGATGAACATTAATGATAAAGGTTTGATTGCCTATGAATTATTATCCAAGCATCCGGCATTGGCTGACACGGTTGTCTGCATCCGATCCGGGACTGCTTAGATTGAAGCAAGCATCAAAAGTGATTTTCAGTGTCATCAGCTCCGTTGTGACCACCCTGCTTCTATTAAAACTCGCAGGCAGCCCCCTTTTTACTGCTGCCATCCTATCGGGTGTCATCGGAATGATGGGCATCTTGGTCGTCATGGGTGATACGGAAAAAGAAAAGAAAGTAACGACTTTACTTCTTGCATTATCAAGCTCCGTTTCTGTAACACTCGGCACATTCCTGCCTCGTTGGAATCATGCTGCGGACGGGGCACTTCTATTAATTATTTTTCTTGCCTTCTATCTTCAAAAATATGGGATGAGGTATTTTTCCATCTGTATGGTTGGATTTATGTCTGTCTATTTTTCATCGTTGCTGAAGCTCAAGCTGACACAGGCACCTTGGTTTTATGTCGCTATTGCAGTGGGAATCACCTACGCTTTTCTATGGAATTTCTACTTGATGAAGGACAAGCCGGAAAAAGTGCTGAAACGAAGCATGATGTCTTTCCATAAGCAGACGAATCTCACATTGGAAATCGTGAAAGAATCCATCCTTGATCCCAATAAGAGCAAGGCACGGCTTCGCTCCCTTCGAAAAAATGCTACCAAATTAAATGAATATGCAAGGGTCATTTCAGAACAGCTCGGTTCTACCGATCCGGGAGACATATGGCCGGGCATCAAGCCAAATCAGCTCCGCCTTTATGTATTCGACACTGAAATGCTGATCGAGACATTTGTAACCGCGTCTGTTCAATTGAAACTCCTTCACGCCCTTGAACACAAAGAAGTTCGTGAAACGTTGTCTAATGTGGCAAAAGCATTAATAGATGCCGAGGTCCTGCGTGATGAATACGATCCGAAACATTTACATGTAGCGGAAAAAACCGTTCAATCCCTTCGAAGTCAATTAAATGCCTATAATACGAAACAAATGGATTCCTCAAAATGGCTGTATCTGGTCCGTAGAATTGAATCCATCGCCAATCATGTCATTGATGGGGCGTACATCCTTCAGAAAGCTCAAGAAGATTACCTGAAGTATGGCGCCAAAGATGAGACCAAGCCAAAAGAAGATGAGCCTTCTGATGAAGAAAATGATTCAAATGATGATGAAGAAACGGGTTTGAAACTTTCTACCAAAAAAGCGTTCCAAGCGGTTATTGCAGGAGGATTATCTATATTATTAGGGTATCTACTGTCTCCCACGCACCAGTATTGGATTTTATTGACTGCATATATCGTTCTCTTGGGGACAGAATCAGTGGGAAGCACCTATGTAAAAGCATTTCAACGGACTGCTGGAACATTGATCGGTGCGATTCTTGGATTCTACCTGGCTGAACTCGTGTCAGGGACAGGCATTTTTGAAGTGATCTGCCTCTTTTTCTGTGTTTTCATGGCTTTTTATTTGTTCCAGGTATCCTATGCCATCATGTCCTTTTGGATTACGATGATGCTTGCCTTGATGTATGATCTGCTACTTGGCGGAATTACCGAGAAGCTCCTGCAGGACCGATTCGTCGATACATTGATCGGTGCTGGAATCGCGTTGCTTGTCTCCTCCTTCCTCTTCCCGCTAAAGACGCGGGACAAAATCAATGAGTCCATCATCGAATTTTTCGAGGAGTTGGAAACGTACCTGTCAGGATTCTTAGAGAGCTTCGCAGGTAAAAATAAAACGATCAATCTGGCAGATGCTGCTTTTAATTTGGATCAAAAATTAAACCAGATTCGGATCAATGCCAAACCATTTGAAAAAATCCCCGGGAAGTTTCAAAATACCGGGGTCGAAAGATGGATGACGATCTTGGTGGCGATCAACTACTATGCCAAGCACCTTGTCGCTTCAACAAGCAGAAAATCGCAGTACGAACAAGAGAATGAACTGGTCGAAATGATTGAACACATCAGTGAGTGTCTGAAAGATAATTCGCAGACGATGAGAGAGCTGCTAAAAGGAAATCGAAACCTTTCCGTCTGGGACCTGCATGATGAACGGAAATTCATCGAAAAGTATCCCGACCGGAATAAAGGCAAGGTGCTGAACCACGCCCTACTCATTCACAACCTGTACTATGTGTGGAAAATCAATCAGTCCATCCTTTCCCTTGCTACTGAACTTGGAGCAAGCAGAAAATTAGCATCGACCCAAAAAAGCAGCGGAGACATGGCGAAATAAAAAAAAGCGGAAGTTCCTTCGAGAGAGGAGCTTCCGCTTTTTTGTCGAAAAAAACGAGCCCCCAATTGGGACTCGTTCCTTTTTTAATGATTCGCTGCTTTTGCATTTGGTTTATGATGGACGCCGATTTTTTCAACTAGTAATGAGCTTTGGTCATTCATCCCTATTAATTTCACCTTAGTTCCATTCTCGCGGTATTTCAATACAACCTTGTCGATTGCATCTACTGCAGAATGATCCCATAAATGGGTATGGGCCAAGTTAAGCTCTACTTTAGCGACATCTTCTTTGAAGTCAAATGATGCTACAAAGTCTGAAACAGATGCAAAGAATAACTGGCCACTGACTGTGTATCTCTTAATGTTCAAGGCCTCATCCAACTCGGAAGTGATGTGCACTTTGGAAATCTTCGATGCGAAGAAGACGGCGCTTAAGATGACTCCGGCTACGACACCGATGGATAAATTGTTTGTATACACAACTGCGCCAACGGTAACGATCATTACAATTGTATCTGTCGCTGGCATCACATGAAGCGTTTTTAAGGATGTCCAATCAAACGTTCCGATGGAAACCATAAACATAACGCCTACAAGGGCAGCCATCGGGATTCTGATCAAGAATCCATTTAATACGATGATTAGAATCAATAGGAAAACACCGGCTACGAGCGTTGAAAGGCGGCCCCTCCCGCCGGACTTCACGTTGATAACAGATTGGCCGATCATTGCACAGCCTGCCATTCCTCCAAAAAATGCGGAAACAATGTTGGCAATACCCTGTCCTTTTGCTTCACGGTTTTTGTTACTGGATGTATCCGTCATATCGTCGACGATTTGAGCCGTCAGGAAGGATTCTACCAAACCGACAAGCGCAATCCCAAATGAATAAGGGAAAATGATCTTTAGTGTATCAATGTTAAAAGGAATATCCGGTATCATGAAAGTCGGCAATGCACGCTTCAGTTCACCCATATCTCCAACCGTGCGAACATCGCTTCCAGTAAAGACAGCGATCAGCGTAATCACAATAATAGCAACTAACGGTGATGGAACTGCTTTGGTGAAACGCGGGAAAATATAAATGATGGCTAAAGCACCTGCAACCATGGCATACATCGGCCATGATTCCCCTATAAAGTGTGTAAGCTGAGCCATGAAAATCAAAATGGCTAGTGCATTGACGAATCCTACCATAACGGATCTAGGGATGAATTTCATCAAACGTCCTGCTTTAAAATATCCAAGAATGATCTGAATCACACCTGTAAGGATAGTAGCAGCCAAAAGATATTGGAGACCGTGGCTTGCAACCAATGATCCCATCAATAAGGCTGTTGCCCCTGTTGCAGCAGAAATCATCGCAGGTCTTCCACCAAAAAAGGCAGTCGTCACTGCGATACAGAAGGACGCATACAATCCTACCATTGGGTCAACTCCTGCAATGATGGAAAACGCTATGGCTTCCGGAATCAGCGCCATGGCAACAACCATACCAGCAAGGATATCTCCTCGAATGTTTCCAAACCATTCAGTTTTAAGTTTCTGTATATTCAATACAGCACCTACTTTCTATTCTGTTTTTATTCAATAATCATGGCTTTCAACTCTCATGAAAGCCGGGTCCGTTGGCAACGCTGAGTATTATATCACAGAAGGCAGTAAGTTGTACCCATTGAAAAATCGGTTACAATATGTGATTTCTTTCTTTTTCGAGCGTATTCTCTTTATTTTGTAGTTTCATGGAAAAAAGAAATTTCTTAAGGGGATTTTTTTCACTTTTGAATGGCAGGTTGTACGGTGATATTAGGGAGATATATTGGGCAGAAATTTTTCAAATTAGTGGGCATATAGTTAATTGGAGTCAGCGTGACCACTGGTTAATGCCGATGGCGCATAAGAAGGGGATTTTGGTGCATAGGAGGTATTTAACGGCGCATAAAATCCGTTTCTCGCGCATAAGAGGGGAAAAACCGCGCAAAGCCACCATTTTTTGGCGCAAAGGGCATGTCTAAAGGTACTATTCGGGATGATTTTCTCCTTAATTTCCTTCATGGATTATCTTCAATGGCATATTTCGGACTCAATAAGAACAATTTGGCTCTCCTACACCCTAAAATAAGAAAAACTGCCCTATATCAGGCAGTTTTCTGCGAATTATTGAACAGCGACAGTCTCTTCCGTATGATCATGGAGTCCTTCATCGTTTTCCACGTGGATTTTTACTGTATATTTTCCACTTTCCTTAAATGTATATTCAGCCGTGTATTGTCCGGGACCTTCTGCTTTGGTTTCAACATATTCATGCTTCTCGGAATTCTCTTTCCAAATCTCAAAGCGGACATGTGCATTTTCCAGCATTTCATCACCTTTCATGATATGCGCCATCAACTTGACTGATTTCCCAGCTTCGATGACCTTAGGAGACATAAGATGAATATCAACGGCATGCTCATGGCCTTCCTCTCCGTCGTGATGGTGTTCTTCTTCTTGAGTCTGAGCTGCCTCTCCAGTCCCTACCGTTACTTGTGTCTTAGGCATCGTATGCATCTGCCTTGCTGTCACGTGGACTTGTACCGAGTAGACACCCTCCATATCGAATTTGTATTGCGCTGTGTAGTGGCCGTTTTTCTCATTTTTAGCATCGATTAATTGGCTATCATCTTTCATGCCGTCCATCCACACTTCATATTTCACTTCATCCGCATCTTTTACGGCTTCTTTTCCTTGTGTGACATATGCATCCAATTTTACTTTTTGGCCTTTATCCACTTTTTCAGGAACTTTTATATCTACTTTTACCTCTTGTGGTACACTGCCCCCGTTTTGTTCATCTTTCTCATTTTGACCGCACGCGCCCAGGATTATCATGGAGACGGCGAGGATCAAAATTCCTATCATCTTTTTCATACATAACTTCCTTCCTGAATGTACTGGACTTTATTATTTTTTCTTCGAATCACAGCTCGAATGGCTATTCATGGACTGATGAATCGTTTCAAGTGCCTCTTCAAACGAGTAAATCTCCCCGCCAAATCCATTTAAAAACCTTTGAGCGTCCCGAAGCGTGCCAAATGTTAAGACAGTTGGCTGGCAGCAATTGAGATCCAGCTCTGGATTAAATACATAATAGGCAGATTTTGCATTAAGAGTCGTATCCCTCAAGAAATCTTTGCAAATGATTTGGACAAACGAATCTGGCCGGTCAGAATATCTTAACAATGCACAATGGGCACAGCACGTATGCTCGACTGCATGTCCACTCGTAAAGAGCTGGATGGACTGTTTGGTAAGTGAAATTTTATGGCAATAACTGCAGGAGTGATGCTGCAGCTGCCCTTCTGGTGTGGGGGCAAGCATGATGCCTCCAGATGTCTTGACGACTTCCCCGCTTTCCAAAAGTGGACGGAGATCGCGGTAGACTGTCATTTCAGATACTTCCAGACGGCTGCTGATTTCAGCAATCTTAAGACTTCCCTCTTTGGTCAGCCAATCGACGATTTGTTTTTTCCTTTCAATTGGAAGCAATCTGTCCACCTCTTTCGATCGTTTTCTATCTTCTTAAGCTTATTCCATAGAACGCTTTCAAACAAGTTGGCCCAAGGGATTAAATGTTACTATTTGTTGAACTTTAACATCATAGCCAAATATAGGAGTTTCCACACGCAAAAAAGACCTCTTTTTTAGAGGTCATCATTTGTAAGAGTTTGTTAGTTAACATAATAATATTATTAAAAACTAGCTTTTGAGATGGATCGCTCAAATCCTAAGTAGCGCGTACCTTGGAAAGACAGCGTCCCTTTGTCCCCTTCTGCGAGCATCCCGAATTCGCTTCCGTCGACTTGAAACTCCATCCGGTCACCGCTTTCGACTTCAAATGTGGCATAATAATTAGTCGAAGTAGAGTGATGGTGGTGTCCATCGTGATTGTGGCTGTGCCGGCTGACTTCGTCACGCTTAGATACCACTTTCGCATCTACTGTCAGTTTAGGCTGTTTATTATTATGGCTCCATTGAGAAATCCCTTTAATAATAGAAAAAATAATTCCCCCGATGACGATGATGAATATAACCCCGATAAAAATTGGCCCGAGTGTGAAAATCAAGTTTGAAGGGCCGTTGTCAAATGGCATTTCGATTCCCCCTATTTTATCTCTTATCATTAGTCTACGAACGAATTTTCAAAAAAGTTTCATTTTCTTCATAAAAAAACTCTCCGCATACACGGAGAGTTTTTCTTTCAATCAAATATGAATGATCACAAACAAAATGACCGCAAGTACGATTCGGTAAATCGCAAATGGTACGAGCTTGATGCGGTTGATCAATGCCAGGAAGAACTTGATGGAAATCAAGGCTACGATAAACGCACTGACAAATCCCACGATAAAAAATGGAATGACGTCAGAAGTGATCGCAGATGCGTGTTTCAATAATGTTAATGCACTTGCTCCCGCCATGATTGGAACAGCCATGATGAATGTAAAATCTGCTGCTGCTTTATGGCTCAAGCCGGACATGACCCCTGCTGAAATCGTAGATCCTGATCGGGAGAACCCTGGCCATAGAGCCAAGCATTGAGAAAGCCCGATGATCAAGGCGTGTTTATACGTCAGCTTGTCTACTGTATCGACTGCAGGCGTCCTTTTTGCTTTCCAGTCAGCAATCAGCATGAGGATAGCTCCGGCAATCAACCCGACGATGACCGTATTGACGGAGAACAAATGAGCCTCGATGTAGTCATCAAATAAAAGTCCTAAGATGACTGCCGGTAAGAGTCCGACAATGACTTGAAGCAAATTTAATTTGTGGTGGTGCACTTCATCTTCGCTTTTCATTCTCTTCAATCCCAATAGGTCAAAGAAACGATTGCGGAAAACGACTACAACAGCCAGGATGGATCCGAGCTGGATGACGACTTTAAAGACCGTCGCAATTTCTGGTGTCAATAATTTTTCTGATTTTAAAAACATATCGTCGACAATGACCATGTGTCCTGTAGAGGATACTGGCGCAAATTCCGTCAGTCCTTCTACTAATCCAAGGATGGCTGCGACGAAAAGATTCCATAAGTGCAAAGAATACACACTCCTTTGTTTCGAATACTTTCTTCTGAATCACTTCCTAATATTAAACGTTCTGGCAAAGGAATGTCTAGTGAAAATAATAATGGAAGAAAGGATTGATTCAACATTCATAGATAATAGGCAGGACTATCCTTTTACTTCTTCTTTAAAATCATTGCTTGATAGTCTGGCCCCTGCCCGTCCATCGGAATGACCTTAAGGTCTATAATTTCAAATTCTTTTATGACTTCATTCTGGATATCTTCATTTGTATAAAAGGAAAAGAATCTCTTCGGTTCATAATGATCCCCTTCCCATATCCCTTCACTGTCCTCTCCCCCATAGACGCCTAGATAGAATAATCCGTTTAGCTTAAGTACGGATTTCAGGTTCTGAATCACCGTCTGGAAGTCTTTTTTTGGCACATGCAAAAGGGAGTTCATCGACCAGATTAAATCGAAGGATTCAGTTGGAAGATTCATATGGAAGTAATCCATCACTTCTGCCTTGAGTCCTTTTTCTCTGCAAATCTTCACCATATTCTCCGAAAGATCGATGCAGGTGACATCAAATCCATTTTCTTTCAGGTATTCCCCTTGAAGCCCCGGTCCTGCTCCTGCATCCAACAGACTCAATCTGCCTTTAGCGGGTACAGCTCCAATAAATCGGTTCAATTCTTCGATTTTCCAAGGCTCCATATGGATTTTGCTGCGTTCGTCAGCTTTTTGTTCGTAGCTTTCTTTTAAGAGATTTCTATATTCTGACATCCATTTTCTCCTTCTTAACGTTTTATAATATATATTTTACCATAATGTGCTAATTTTTAAGGAAGAAATTAATCTGAATAGGTTTTTAGTTACTGATCCGTTTTCTATAGTTATGGACGGCTTTTCTCGTACATTCATACACGCCTCTACTGATCATTTGACCAAGGGCTGTCATGGTTCCGGCAAAAGGATGTTCTTCACCCGATTGTGTTGCTGCAATGGATATGCTGTCCGTTGACGTTCCCGTGGCAGTAGTCCCTGTTGTCGGGTCAATGATTTCTTCATCCTGCATGACTTTGACCTTTGCTTCAGTCGCTGTGACGATCCCTTGGATGAAGGCTTCTTCAGATAGTTTTCCATTGACGAATATCCACGTATTGATGGTACCAGGTGAAAGATATTCATCGCGGAAATCTTCATGCTTCGACGCATCGATTGCATTGGCAGTTCCGGCAGTGACAAGGATGAAGACGGAAAAAGCACTGGCACGATATAGATGATAAGCCGCATCTTCCAAGTTTACGGCTGTCATGAAACCGACTGTTTCCATTGGATCGAAGTCATTCTCTATCAAGTAATTTGCCATTTCTTCCTGGTAGTTCAAGTGACTGTATTCAGGCGGCACCCTTCGGATCATAAAGCTTCTGTGCCATCCCAATCCCGCTCCTGTCACTCCAGAGGATAAGGTTTTTAAAGGCATCGGTGACTGAATAACAAGATGAGACTCACCGATAGTTAGAAAAGAATCATTAATTTCCGGGGATTGATTCTTTTCGATATATTCAGGCACTAGCAGCATCTGCGGCTTGGCAACAGAAGGATGCGCCTGCTTTTGAATGCTGGTATTATAAACTTCTTCGATCAGCTCTTCCTTCAATACTTTCTTCGGTGCATCTACCGCCATTACTTCCCCGTTTTCCATCAAGAGGATGCGGTCGCAGTAAAGACTCGCCAGATTCAAATCGTGAAAAATCGAAATAACTGTAAGTTTTCTCTCCAGCGTCCACTGCTTCAATAAATCCATCAGCTCTTTTTGAAAGGAAAGATCTAAATGGTTTGTCGGTTCATCCAATAGCAAAATCTCAGGTTCTTGCGCAAGGGCCTGGGCAAGGAAAATACGCTGCTGCTCTCCACCAGAACATTCGGAGATTTGCGCAGACTCAAGATGACGGACCCCGGTCTGCTCCATCACGGATTGGACAATCTGTTCGTCATGTTCAGTCCATGTATGGAAAAGGCCGCGTTTGTGTGCATATCTGCCGAGGGCTACGGTTTCTTTAACCGTATAAGAAAAAGTTTGGGGTGACATCTGCGGAAGAACGGCCGCCTTTTTGGCAAAGTCTTTGGCAGAATATTTTTCAATCGGCTTCCCATCCAAGATGATTTCACCATTCTCCTTTTTGATCAAATGGGTCAAGCTCTTCAGGAGTGTGGTCTTGCCGCAGCCATTCGGTCCTGCTATCCCGAAGAATTCCCCTTTTTTGACGTCAAAAGAAACATTCTTCAGGATCGGCTTTGCCTCATATCCAGCTGTCAGGTTTTTTACATTAAGCATGGCGCTTCCGTCCCCCCTTCCGATTCCGCATTAAAATAAACGCAAAGACAGGCGCACCAATCAATGAAGTGATGACACCGATCGGCAGCTCAGACGGTGCGATGACGATACGGGCAGCAAGATCTGCCAAAATCAAAAATCCAGCACCAAAAAGCCCCGATAGGATCAAAAGTCTGCCATGCGGCGGCCCCCAGATCAGCCTGATGAAATGGGGAATGACCAATCCGACAAATCCAATCGTACCTGACACTGCGACCGCAGCCCCTGTCAAAATCGAGCCGGCCGCAAGAATCATCATCTTTCTTCTTTGAACATTGACGCCTAAATGCTGTGCACGTTCTTCCCCGTAGGAAAGGACATTAAGCTCCTTTGCATTAGCCATTAGCAGTACAGATCCTATCACGAAGCATGGTGCAATCAGTTTCACATAATCCCAGCCTCTCATCGACACACTGCCGAGCAGCCAGCCTATGATCTGCCTCAACTCTTGACCTGTCAGCGCAATCATGAGTGAAATAAATGCGCCAAGAAAGGAACTGAAAATGATTCCAGTCAAAATAATGGTCTCCACTTTCATGGAACGCTCCACACTTCTCGCAAAAAAAAGCACCGCGAACATCGTTAAAATGGCTGCACCGATACTGATGATGGGAAGGGTGTAAAGTCCGAGAAAAGGAATGGACAGTGAAAAGAAGAGAGTCGCAACCGCGCCTAAGGATGCCCCGGATGACACTCCTAATGTATAGGGATCAGCCAATGGGTTTCGCAGCAAACCTTGAAACGCTGCACCGGCCATTGATAAAGATGCACCGACAAATCCGGCCAACAGCACCCGTGGAAATCTGATTTCCATGATGATCGACTCGTACATTGGTTTTATCTTGCCGGAGCCCAGTCCCAGCTCCTTATTTAAAAACAGATGAATGATGTCCACTAAAGGAATAGACAAAGAGCCGGCTGATATGCCGGCTATTGCTGCTGCGATTAGAAATAAGATCCCCAAAATGTAGGGAATAAACGATTTATTTTGCAAATTTCTCTGGGTAAATGACTTTCGCAAGTTCTTCGATCCCCTCTGCAAGTCTAGGACCTGAACGCGTCACCAGGTCTGTATCGACATCGTAGACTTGTTTGTTCTGAATGGCAGGCACCTGCTCCCAGCCTTTTCGATTCAAGATATCATTCACTGGATCTTTCACAAACGCACCGCATGTTGTGATAATGACATCCGGTTTCAAGGCAATGACAGACTCATCTGACATCTTCGCCCATCCTTCCTGATCACCTGCTGCATTTTTAGCGTGAATGATCTGAAGCATTTCATCAAGGAATGTTCCTTTCCCTGTTGTAAACAATTCAGGCTCCGGGGACACTTCCACATAGACACTTTTCATCTGATCGTCAGGGATGGATTGGGCTTTTTCTGCAATGGCATTGATTTTTTCTTTCATCCTGTTCACCATTTTGTCTGCTTGATCTTTTGCCCCTATTGTCTTTCCAATCAGTTCAATCGATTGATAGACGCTGTCAAAATTATTCGCGTCATTTATCACAACGACAGGGATGCCGGCATCTTTGATTTGTTTCAAACCTGCTTCAGCCGATTTGGCAGTGGATTCATGGGCTAACACGACATCCGGCTGCAATCCGATGATTTTCTCTACATTGAATACCATGTTGCCGATTTTTTCTTTTTTGGCCACCTCTTTAGGATAGTTGTCAAAATCGGTTACACCAACAATTTTGTCCCCCATCCCCAAACCGTAAACGACTTCTGTGTTGCTTGGAATCAGCGAAACAATTTTCTTCGGCTCTTCTTTTAAGGTGATTTCATTGCCGATGGCGTCTTTAAATGTGGTTGGAAAGGCAGCTTCTTTTGATTGTTCGGTTTTTCCTTGCTGGTCTTTTCCTGTTTCGTTTTTCGCATCCTGTGCACAGCCTGTCATCAGGCCTGCAATTAAAAGAATCGAAAATAGAAGGGTGATGATTCGTTTCATGTGTTTCTCTCCTTTTAGTCCTTTGCTCGTCTAGGAAAAAACAAAAAATCCTGCTCAAATTACCTTGAGCAGGATGGTATGTATAGTGGCAGCGATTCTTAAAATCACATCGGCCATTATACACCTTCCTATCCTCGTAGGTTTATTGGTGCATACATCAAAATCGGCAGGTCTCCTGGCTCTTGATCATCGCTCGCTGCACCTTCCCATGCATCAATGCACAGTGGTAATAAACAGCTTGCTCTCAATTACAGTGGCGGGACCGCGTTGGAGTTTCACCAACTTCCCTTTTAAGAAAATGGGCTTATCACCGCATTTTCACCGATATTTGTACGACTGCAGGCGACTTTTAAGCAGCCTGCTATTCAATTTTTCCGCTAAGGGAAATTATAGCACAGTAATATTTAAATCGTCATCATTTTTTGTCAAAATTTGTTGTCATTTCGTCTGCTCAAACAAAAAATTCAATTTTCCGTCCTTCCAGCCAAGCTTCGCATTGAAAGTTTTTTCGCCCTTTTTGAAGCCTTTGATAAGGTTGGACTCGCCCGATTTGATGATTTTTTTCATATTCGCAGCAGAGACGCTTTTGCCCAGGATCTTTTTTGAAAATGTGAAGCCGCATTTGGTGTTTTGATAGTTTGAACATCCATACAGCTTTCCTTTGTCTACTACCTGACCAGTTTGGCAGACCGGGCATGGGCCAAGGTCCTCCTGGGTTTTGGTAGAAGAGCCCCTGCTGAATTTTGATTTAGAATTATTTTTCGGTTCAACGGAATATCGGGTAAAATCCCAGCTTGAGGACTGGTCCTTTGCATCTTCAATTATTTTCAAAGAGAGCTTCTTCACTTGTTCCATGAACACACCAGGTGAAGCGCCACCCTCGCCGATTTCGCTCAGACGCTGTTCCCATTTAGCGGTCATTTCAGGAGATGCCAGTATTTTTTCCCCGATGGCGTCAATCAATAGCTTCCCTTTATCAGTAGCAAAGACCTGATTCTTCCGGACATCAATGTAATTCCTTGTCTTCAGCATCGTGATGATTCCTGATCTGGTAGCCTCTGTTCCAAGCCCTTCTGTCTTCATCAGGACTTTCTCCAAATCTTCATTGTTCAAATGCTTTCCGGCCGTCTTCATCAACGTAATGAGCTGGCCTTCTGTATAGCGTTTCGGAGGCTGGGTCTTCCCTTCTTTTACCCATGCTTTTTGAACGTTTCCTGCGTCATTCTTTTGAACAGGCGGAAGGAGGACATCATTTTCCCCTTCTTCCTGTTGGAAAATGACTTTTCTCCAACCTTCTTGGATCTGCTGCTTCCCTTTTGAGATAAAGGATGCACGGCCATCTACCAAAGTGTTGAGCGTCGTATAGTCAAAGATGGCTTTTTCATGATGCGCTGCTATGAGGCGTTTCACTATTAGGTCGTATATTTTCCGTTCGTCCCCTGAAAGCTTGGAAGGATCCTTCACTTGCTCTGTCGGAATGATGGCATAGTGGTCTGTCACTTTCTTTTCATTCACGAAGCGCTTATTGTTTAGGATGGATTTAAACGGCAGCGGAAAATAATCTTTATAATCATCAAACTGGCTGATCTTCCGAAGGATCTCCGGGAACGTTTCTGCTTCACCGGGTGTGACATAGTTGGAATCGGAGCGCGGATAGGAAACGATTCCTTTTTGGTAAAGCGCCTGGGTGATGTCCAACGTTTTTTTAGGCGGGAAAGAAAAGATTTTATTCGCCGTTGCCTGCAGTGCAGACAGATTGAATAATAGCGGCGGCTGAAATTCCTTCCGTTCTTTTTCCGATTCTTCCACTTGAGCGGGCTTTCCTTGGCAGAAAGCTGCAATTTTCTCTGCTGTTTCCGCATCCTTTAATCGGGATTCTTGTTCCTTATGCCATTTTCCTTCGTATGTATGTCCATTGATTTTGAACTTCGCCATGACTTCCCAAAACGGCTCCGATTTAAAATCTTCTATTTCTTTTTCCCGCTTAACGATCAGAGCTAGCGTCGGGGTCTGCACCCTCCCAGCGGAGAATACGTCCTGAATGCCTTTTTGCTTCAAGAGAATGCTGAATACACGGGATGCATTCATGCCGATAAGCCAATCTGCACATGCTCTCGTATACGCCTCGTAGTAGACATTTTTGGTTTCCGTTTCATCCAGGAGCCGTTCGAATCCTTCGATTATCGATTTCTTCGTCAATGAGGAAATCCAGAGGCGCTTCATCGGTTTTTTGACACCGGACAAGTGAATGACATTCCTGACGATGAGCTCGCCTTCCCGTCCGGCATCCCCGGCATGGATGATTTCTGTCACTTCCGGTTTTTTCAGGATGGATTTAACGACATTGAACTGCTTAGCTTTCGTGCGCTCCACTTCATATTGGAATCTTTCAGGAATGATCGGCAGCTGTTCGAGGGTCCATTTTTTCCATTGAGGGTTGTATTTTTCCGGGGGAGCCAATTGGCAAAGATGCCCGATGGCCCAAGTGACGTAAGCGCCATTTGGGAAGAGTTCTGTGGGAAGGATTTCAATGTAGCCCTGCTGCTTCTTATGTTTAAAAGGCGATGCCAACGTAGCCCCTTGGTCGGGCTTTTCGGCGATAATCACTTTCATAGCGTCTCTCCTTATAGGAATCTTTTTAACTATTATACTGCTTTTTTACTTAAAGTGGCGAAGGAAGTTCTCGAATTTAAATGATAGAAAAATGAAGCCCTTCCAGGAAAGGCTTCACTTAGAAAACATTTTAAAAACCCGCATCTCCAATCAGGCCGTCTTCTTTCAGATGCTGGTCTTCTTTTTCCACCAGCTCCGGTATATGCTTAGGGATCTCCCCTTCCGGCACCGGTCCGACAATGCTTAAGTAGTAATGTTTCAGTGGTTTTAATTCTTCATCTAATTCGTAGACCAATGGGATGCTCGTCGGGATATTCAAATCAGAAATGCCGTCCGCTGAAATGTGGTCGAGGAGCTGGACCAGGGATCGTAGTGTATTGCCATGGGCGGAAATGATGACGTGATTTCCTTGCTTAATCACCGGTGCAATTTCTTCGTTCCAATAGTAAAGCACCCGTTTTTCAGTGTCCTCTAAGTTTTCTGATAGGGGAAAATCATTTTCTTTCAAATCGCGATACTTTGGATCATCTGCTTCAAACCTTGGATCTTCCTTGGTGATAGCTGGGGGTTTTTCCTTCATGGAACGCCGCCATTGGTGCACCTGCTCATCGCCATATTTTTTGGCCGTTTCTTCTTTATTCAATCCTTGCAGCGCCCCATAATGGCGTTCATTCAGCTTCCAGCTTTTCTTGACCGGGACCCACATCTGATCCATTTCATGAAGAATGATCCAAAGGGTCCGAATCGATCTTTTCAGTACGGAGCAGTAGGCTGTATCGAATTGAAATCCATTTTCCCTTAAGATGATGCCAGCTTCACGAGCTTCGTTCAAACCATTATCCGTCAAATCGACATCCGTCCAGCCGGTGAAACGGTTTTCCAGATTCCATACGCTCTGTCCGTGGCGGATCAGTACGAGTTTGTACATGGTTTCTCCCTTCCTTCCAACCAAGATCTTTCGTTTAGTATGGGGCCACTTTCCATTTTTTTATTCCACTTTTCGGCGTCTGTCTAAACTTCTATGAGGTTGAAAAAAAACAGCATCCATCTTTGTATGGGATGCCGGCTGTTAAAATTAGGATTTCCATTCTTCTTTCAACATTCCATAGACGCTGTGGTCAACGAAATGGTCATACAGCCATTCTGCCTGCCTAAGCGTGCCTTCAAGCTTAAAGCCCAATCTTTCTGGAATGCTTCTGCTTTTGTTGTTTTTGTCGGCTGCCCTGATTTCTACCTTGTTCAGATTGAATTCATTGAATGCCAAATTGGTGAGGAAATGAACGGTTTCGGTCATGATGCCGTGTCCTTGATACCCTTGGGCAAGCCAGTAGCCAATTGTGCCAATTTTATTGTTCCAGTCAAATGTATTAAAGCCCGCTGTGCCGACTGGCTCTCCTTTGAAAAAGATCATCGTGTTGAAGCTTCTTTTTTCTTTATAATTTTCCAGGGAGTTTTGAAGAAATGCTCTGGAGTCTTCGATGGTTTTAGAGTAATCAAGCCATCCGAGCCATTCTTTCAGGTATTCCCTGTTCGAGTCGATCAATGCTGCCATTTGTTCGGCATATTGAGGGTCCGAAACTTTTAATAGCAGGTTTTCATTAATTTGATAGTCCATATCTATGAATCTCCTATTCTGTCATGAATTTATTTTTTAAACCAAACCCGGTCAAATTCAACCCAGCCGTCGCTGGTCAATTGGATGTTTTGCACATCTTGGTTGTATTCGATAACGGATTGGTTCCGGTAGAGAGGGAGGATGTGAGTTTTTGAAACCATGATATTTTCTATTTCTCTCAGGCATTGCAGCCTTTCTTCCCTCTCGCTCATCTTCACCATTCTTAAAAGTATCGCTTCGACTTCTATCATCGCTGCTTCGCTTAAATGGATTTTCAAGACGCTGTTCGATGACAAAAAGTGATGCAGGAAACACATTTCCATCTGTTCGGTCATATTGGCGCTATCGTGAACAAGGTCGGCTTCCTCTAATCTATGATTCTGAAGGAGCTCGATTCCGGGAAAGAAGGATGCCTCGATTTTGATCCCGTAGTCTGCGCATCTCTCTATAATCCATGCCGTTTCTTCCACATGGTCCTGGTCTGTGAATGTATAAAGCTTCAACGTTTCCCCTTTGTAGCCTGAAGTCCTTAGGAGATCAGCTTCTGAAACGCTATCACGCTTTATTTCTGCCGCTCCTGGGAGAATTCCATTTGCTATATCCCCTCTCGGACCACCCAACTCCTTTTTCATCAAGGCCGGGTCTAAAATGGAGTGGAGAAGTTTTCGGAAATTATTATTCTGGCAGACTCCTTGTTTTCTAGTATTGATGGAAACGAATTGTGTATTCCATTCAATGGATTTTGTTCGATTTCCGGAGGATTCAGGATCGGATGGGTGGACATAAGACATGAACTCGAACGCTGAGCTGCCTGCTTCTTTTAGCCCCGGAATGCTTTCTTCATTCCAGAGTTCCACAAAATCCAAAAATGGCCGGCCATTGAAATAGTGGTCGTTTGCTTTTATTATGAGCCGGTCATCATTTAGTTTTTCCAAGGAGAATGGACCAGTTCCTATCAATGGTTCATGTCCTTCAGCATTTTGATTGTAACGAACAATGGAACATCTTTCGTCTGCCAGAATGGATAGGAAGAAGGCATGAGTTTCTTTTAAAACCAGTTCTACTATGTATTCTTCTGTTGCTTCAATAGATTCCACCTGTGAAAGCATCCACTGAAATGGGTGGCTTCTATCAAACTTGAGTTCAAGCAGGGATTTGGCAGCATGTTCGGCCCTCAATGGAGTCCCATCATGAAAGAAAACACCTTTTCTTATGTAAAAAGTCCATTTGAACCTTTGCTCATCATATTCCCAGTGAAAGGCCAGATGAGGCTTTATGGTTTTGGTGCGGGGATCAAACACTACCAGCGTGTCAAAAAGCTGCTTGACGACATGGCTTTGGGATCGGAGCTGCGCCCATTTGGGATCCAGGCTCGGGAAAAACGACGTGATGTTTACTTTTAACCGGAGGATATCCTTCTTCCCTTCTATCGTTTCTTCCTGATGGAATCCGAATAAACTTTCCATCCATTCCTTGAACTGATCCATAAGTTTTGGAAAGAACGTTTGGTATTCTTCCATGTATTTAGAAGCATTCTGCAAGTCGCCGTTTTGGACCATTTCTTTGCACATTGCTGAAAGGAGTGCTTCGGGGTTTTCCAGGAAAGTCATCCGGGATTTGTTTCCCCTTCCCCTGCCAGGAGCCCACTCGATCCATTGCCCTTTAATCAACCGGTCAATGACAAGCTTGCTGTTTCGGTTTGTGCAAAAGAGTAGTGTGGATATTTCATCGAGAGTCATTTCGACTGTTGGAAAATTTCGTTTTTCTCTTCCGTTAAAATATAGCTTTATGTAATGTTCGAACATCACGTAACCTCCCCTCTCTTCTAAAAGGTGAAATGGAAATACTGTCATTCTACTCTTTTTCTTCTGGAATAACCATCCTAAAATGAGATTTCCAGGAGGGATGAAAATGAGAAAAATAAAAACATTGCTAGAACGTTATGATCGGGTCATCTGGATCCGTTTTGTAGGAGAATTTATTACGGGAATATCAGGCGCGATGCTTGCACCGTTTTTAATCTTGTATCTTCATGAGGTATTTAATGGCAGTGTAATGATTCCCATGCTTGTTGTATCTTTGCAGCCATTCACAGAAATGCTCGTTACATTTCTGGCTGGGCAATACACAGACAGGGTCGGGCGCAAAATATCAATAAACGGATCCCTCTTTCTGCAAGGAGCTGCAATGATCGGGTTCATATTTGCAGACAGTGTATGGCTGATTGCAGTACTATATGCGCTGAACGGGGCTGGAAGAGCCATCTATATCCCTGCCTCAAGAGCGCAGATAGCGGATCAGACTAGTGAGGATATGCGATCGGAAGTGTTCGCGGTCATTTCTGCCATCGGGTCATTCGGGATGACGATCGGACCTGCTGCCGGCCTCATCCTTTACAAAAGCAGTCCTTCCCTTTTATTTTTATTAGAAGGGTCCGCACTTCTCATTTATTTCGCAATCTGCACGGCATTTATGAAAGAAACAGCTCCATTTACAACCGGCGCCCATGTGAATGGAAATGGATTTGGTACTGCACCGGCCATTCGAAAACCCCTTTCTTTTTATCTGCCATTGATTGGAGTCATGCTGCTTTCCATGCCAATCAGTCTTTTTTATGCACAGATGGAAACAACCTATCGCTTGTTTTCACAAGATATGTTTAAGGACGGGGTCTTCGCACTGACATTGATGTCTATTGCTAAAGCAGTAATCAGCCTGTTTGTGGAAATTCCTTTAGTGAAATGGTCCAGTAAATTCACCATGAAAAAAATCATCGGGATATCCTATGTATGCTTTGCACTTGCTGCTGTCGGCCTGGGGCTTTCAAGCACTTATGTCATGTTGATCATAACGGTGTTGATCCTGACAATCGGAGAAAGCATCGGACTGAACCACTTCTTGAGTTTTGTGGGAAGAATGGCGCCAGCCGATAAACGCGGCACTTTCTTTGCCATTTACGGGACGCATTGGGATCTCTCACGAACCATCAGCCCGGCCATTGGGGGCATAATAATGCTCCATGTTGGCGGCGGCTTCATTTTCTTTGGAGCAGGGGCACTCCTTCTTATTACATTGGTCATTCAGCAAAAGGTCGCCGGGATTGCCGAAAGGTCCTATTTGAATACTGTCCCTAAAAACATTCCCGATTCAAGACGGGTTGTGGTATAATCAACGGACAAAATCGAAGAAATGAAACGAGGATATGCATGCTTACATTTGAAGAAAAACAAACACTGATTGAAAAGAATTTTCCGCAATTAACAAAGAAAGACGTTTCTCTTAAACGGGTCAATTACCATTTTGAAGACAGTGCCTACGAAAAAAGCAATGTCGTTTACCATTTGCATCCGAATGGGAATGGATTCGTATATGGAGGATTGCTGAAAGGCTATCCGACAGACGACCGGGGAATGATCAATATCCGCGAGTTCTCTGCTGAGGAATTGATGAAAGTGATCAAGGAATCTATTGATTCCCTTTCATGGAATGAAAAGAACACGCGTGAAGCAGCCATTGTCGGGGAAGCTCAGGAAGAACGATGGATAAATGATGAAGGCCATGAACTAATTCTGGTTGAAGAAGACGAGTGGTGGAACATCTATGACGGACTCAATTTAGAAGCAGCCTACGGTTCTTATGACGAAGCGGAAGACTACCTGCTAGAGGAGCGGTTTAAAAGAAGCTGAGAAAAAGGAAGGCGCCATATTAAACTTGGCGCCTTTTTTTGTATTTCCTTATATCTGTATGGTCGGTTTGGATTCTGTTTCTTGGAGAAGAACTTTTCCTTTTTTCCAGACGTAGAAATAAAAGCCGATGTAATAAACCGCCAAAAGGAAAAAGACAGCCCTGCTTATTGGATCGCTCGTAAAAGCAATATTGACTTGATCCGGATTATTCCCCGCGTCAGCTGCTGCCTGTGAAATGGAGCCCCAGTTTGTGAAGCGGTAAATGAAGCGGCTTAAAAAAACAAATAAGATAAATGATTCAATCCATATATGCGTCCGATAATAAAGCCCATCCTCTTTCATTTCAAATAGACTCTTTCGGATGGCATACATAAGAATCAGACTACCTGCTGCAGCACCGAGGAAATCATACAGAAGGTTGATCGGATGACTGAAGCTCAACCCTAAAATCAAAACCAATAAGATTGAAAAGATGCTCATTCGGACAATGAGCCTTCTTTGTTTATAAAGCTGAAAACCGATTGATCTTCGAATTCTGCGGTAAAGCACGAATCCGATGATTGCAGCCGGCACGATAAATTGAAAAATATTCTGCACAATGCACCCCCATCTTCTTTGGAATTATTTTATCACTCTGATAGAAAAACGTCACCAGATTTTTCCACAACCTGTTCAAAATAAGGTTATTCTTCTCGGAACCTTACCTTTAAAAAAATGGGCACAGGCATAAACATAGAAGAAATAAGGCTTTTAGCCGCTACTGCTTCATTAGAGCTATTTTTATCATGTCAAAGTCTCCTCCACCTACATACTGTGAGATAGAAAGGGTCTTGAAGGAGGTGACTGTGATGGGCGGTTTTGGTGGATTTGCAGCAGGTGGATTCGCATTAGTGGTCGTATTGTTCATCCTTTTGATCATTATTGGATCTGCGTATATCAGATACTAGAATTTAATGACAAAAATAAAACGAAAAACGCCTTAGCTAATAAGGCGTTTTTCATTTATGCTACTCCTCTGCTTCCCCATCAGCATAATAGGGGTTTAAATGGATGAGCACTTCATCAATATTATCGTATTTATCCATCAAGGCTTGCTTGATCTCCCTTGCCAAATCATGTCCTTCTTTAATGGTTTTGTAGTGGTCAATTGCGATGCGGAGATCGACCACGATATAGTGTCCCAGCTCCCTTGCCCTCAATTTATCGATTCTCCTTACGAGTTCGAACTTTTCAATGATGGCAATAAAATCGGCCTGGGTTTCCATATCGATGTTGCGCTCCAGAAGAATATCAAAGGCTTCGACAAGCATCTCTTTTGCAATTTTAAAAATCAGATAGGCTACAAAAATACTGGCTACCTTGTCGCCGTATAAAAGGATATGTATATGGATTTTGCTCCCGATTACAGAAAGCAGCACACCGATAGCAGCAGCGATAGAAGCGACAATGTCTGCTTTATGATCAAATGCAATGGCTTCAATTGCTTTGCTGTTATGCTGTTTCGCGACCTTCATGGATGAGCGGTACAAATATTCCTTTGCCGCATAAGAAAAGATGGCGACCCACATGGCAAGGATGCTTGGAGTTTCAATCGGATGCATGAACCCGGTAAGAGCCTCATACACGACATATATAGAAATAAGGAATAACAGGATTCCAACGATGCCGGATACGATGACTTCGGCTTTCCCATGGCCGTATGGATGATCTTCATCTGCTGGTTTATTGGCGATTTTAATCACCAAAAGGACGATGAGTGATGCAAAGACGTCTGCAGCAGAATGGATCCCGTCTGCAAATACTGCGTCACTGTGGCTTGAATATCCGATGACCAATTTTCCGATAGTCAGGATAATATTGGCCACCAGGCTGATCCATGCAATTTTTTTGGCTATTGATTCTCTTGCTCCCAACAGTTTCACCTCTAACGTTAATCTCTTGATATCATAGCAAACCCATCATGGGTGGGTCTAGAGCAAGAGTGTTGCGGATAACTATCCTTATAAGCTGCACAAAACAATTTTGCATTAAGGAAACTTTTTCGACGATGCTAATCGGATCTGATCTTTCTTTATTATCTGTGATTCTCTTTGTTGTATTCTCCTGAAAATCAATATTTCTCATAAAAATAACCCCGGACGAATGCTTCCGGGGCAATGCAGCTATTGAATCGGCATCCAATTCACTTTCCAGACGCCTGCTTTATTTTTCGAGAGCCCGAACCCGAGAGAATTTTCCAGACCCTGATTCTTTTCGCTTGAAATGAGGATATAGGCATTTGAATCATCTACGATTTTTTCCTCTAAATATGAATTCTTCACTTTTTCCAGCAGGGAGCCTCCATCTTTTTGTGAAGATTGTATCCAATCTTCTTCAGATTTGAAAATTTGCTCCACGTCCGGGTCATGATTGAAAAGCCAATATTGGACTCCGTAATCTTTTTGATCCTCTGCATAAAAGTAAAGGGTGAAAATCTGCAGCGGAGTTAATCCCCTGAGGAGCATATCATCATGCTTTGCCGAGAATTGCTTATATAACGATAGAAGTTCCGGCTCTAATTGTACCCTGCCTGCATCATCCGTCAGTTCATTTGAGGTATCCTTTTTATCTGCACCTTCTGGATTGAATCCCTTTTTTGCTCCTGAATCATCTGCAGATTCCATATGGGAAGACTCTGCTGATTTATCACTTGAACCGAGATTATGAGTAAGTGCGCTTCCGATAAAAATGGCAAGGAAGCAAATGACTGCCGCTGCGACTCCCCCGGTCATCAATTTCGGAAACCATTCGGCTCTTTTTTTGCCTTCCATGGACACTGGTGCGCTTTGAATTCGATCACGTATTCTTTTTTTATCTTCTTCGGTGAAGACTTTATCTGGAGAAACATACGTCTCAAAAGCCTTCCTGCTCTTTTTCAGCTGCTCATCCATTCAGCATTCCTCCTTCCAAAGAATGCGACATCCTTAGTTTTTCCCTTCCCCTGTGCAGCCGTGTCTTAACTGCTGAAGGGCTCAAGCTAAGCATTTGACAGATTTCATCAATGTTCATGTCTTTGTAGTAAAAAAGTACGATGACTTCCCGATACTTGATTGGCAGTTCAAGGACTGCTTCAATGAGTTTTTTATTTTCATCTTGTTGAATAACGTTCTCCATCGGTCCATTCCCTTGTGTTTTTCCTGTTGTCATCCAATGGTCAGTCAATTGCAGCTTGCGGTAATGCCAGCTTCGCAAATAATCCTTGCATTTATTGATCGCAATGGAATAAATCCAGCTTTTCAACGCAGACTTTCCATTGAATGTGTGAAGTTTTTGGTAAATGGACAAAAAGACTTCCTGAATGAGATCATCTGTCTGCATCCAATTTTTCGTATAGGAATAGGCGAGCCTTTTCAACTCTTCCCCGTATAGATCCATCAACCGTTCGATTGCTTCTTCAGGCTCCATATCCAAAATTTCTCTATCCCCTATTTCAGAGGCGGAAAATTGATGCCTTTCCAAACCTCATCCCCCCTCATTTCAACTAGCTAGTCAACTGTATGACGAAGCACACCAAATAAACGTTACAATTAAAAGAAAAAAGCCGAGCAATCCTTTTGTGAATGCTCAGCTGAATGCTAATTTATTCTAAAAACCGCTTTCTTTCCTTCGGTGACGGAATCCGGCATGCTTCCTTTTGACCGAACCACTTGTAGCGGTTCTTGGCGATGAATTGATAGATTTTGTTTCTGATCGGTGCAGGGATTATTTTTAACCCCCACAAAAGCTTCCATGGACCGTCTAAATGGCGGCAGATAGCAAGTGCTGCATCAGACTCCACGTACAGACGGTTATTTTCAATGAGAACAACACTATCCAATCCTTTGGAAGCCTGATATTCCTTGAGGAGTTTTTGACCGATTTCGCTTTGGAGAGAGGCGAATTTAAAATACTCCTTTGAGTCTCTTTTCATAATGAACTGCACGCTGCTGTCGCAGAAGTTGCATACGCCGTCAAACAAAATGATGCCAGACATGCCATCCCTCCTTAAAACCTTTTTAATTGAATTAATACTATCGTACCAAATTAATTACATTCTGAGCATATAAGCGGGGAAAGATGTTATTTTAAATTACTCTATGTATTCTCCCTTTTCATCGAAAACCCTTTTAGTAGGACAACTGCTGATTTTATTGTAAAATAATATTAAAATATGAAAAATTTAAGGATGAATGCGATGAAAATGATTTGTCTTGGCGACAGCATCACCAGAGGAGTTTCTTTTACCGGAGGAAGACTGCGCATCATGAAAGAAAACTATCCTAACCTCCTTCAGCAACAATTTGTTCAAACAGGGAAAGAGCAGATTGAAATCATCAATAAAGGGGTCTTTAATGATAATTCTGACCTCTTGATCAAGCGAATTGAGAAGGATGTCATACAAGAACGTCCGGAAATCGCCCTCTTGAATATTGGCGGCAACGACTGCGATTTCAATTGGGGCAAAGTAGCGGAAGAACCTGATTCTACTCATGAGCCAACCGTGCCAATCGAAAGATATTTAAACAATGTCTCGCAGCTGATCGATACGCTGAAAAATGCCGATATCACACCAATAGTATTAACACTTCCTCCCCTTGATCCCGTCCGATACTACAAAAACATCGCATCCAGATTCGGGACGTCTATCAGCCACTGGATCAACACCGTCGGGGGAATCGAACATTGGCATAGTTCCTATAATCGATCGCTGAACATGCTGTTGGATCAAATGGATTCCATTAAACGGATCGATGTCCGCTCCTATTTGAAAAAAGCGGGAGACCTTGCCTCATTAATCAGTGATGACGGAATACATCTAACAAAAAAAGGGTATAAAGTGATGAGTGACTCGATATTTGCTGAATTGAGCCTGATGATGCAAAAGGTTGAATCTTATCAAAATTAAATAGAAGAGACCGGTGTACACAAAGTGTTCCGGTCCCTTCTATATTTATTATTTCTATTAAATTAATGTTTAGGGAATTTTCCCACGACATAAATCGCTTTAATGATCCTTTTATTGATCCAACTTCGATTCTCGACTGTATTAAGCATTTCGAATGTCAGCTTGCGGCCGTCTTCTGTCGTGACATAGTGGCTTGGCAGTGAATTCAGGCTCAGGGCAATGATATCATTGGTACATTTTTCACATTTGCAGAATGTTTGGTATTCCGGGCCTTTCATGTACATCGTGACAAGAGCTGAAACAATTTCTTCCATTACATTGGTGTATTTCATTGCATTCTCTCCCATTTTTCTAAGGTGTACTCGAAAAATTCGTTTCGTTATGGACTAGGACATGATCGTTATCTCTATTTTACCATTGCTTGTTGTCGAATTTACAGATTTTTTTATATCTTTAATAGGAAAGGAAGAGTTGATGCAAACCGATATTCATTATAAACCATTACCCATAGATTTTTATCAGCAGCCAACATTGGAATTGGCGAAATCCCTGCTCGGCTGTCTGCTTGTACATATGACACCGGAGGGAACTGTGTCCGGATATATTGCCGAAACAGAGGCCTACATCGGTCCCGGCGACCGTGCTGCCCATTCCTTTCAAAACCGCAGAACGAAGCGAACTGAAGTGATGTTTGCTGAAGCAGGAAGTGTTTATACGTATGTTATGCATACCCACTGCCTTTTGAATGTGGTCAGTGGAGCCATCGATGCACCTGAGGCAGTGTTGATTCGGGCAGTTGAACCATTCTCAGGAATCGACCTTATGAGCGCAAGGAGAAAGATGCCTTTCGGAAAAAATTTGACCAATGGACCGGGTAAGCTCACAAAAGCCCTTGGCATCGGCATGGAATATTATGGGCATCACTTTACAAATCCGCCTTTATTTATTTGTGAAGGGAAAACGCCATCAGGCATTGCTCACGGAAAACGGGTCGGGATCGATAATTCCGGAGAAGCGAAAGATTACCCTTGGCGTTTTTGGATAGAAGGCACCCCTTTCCTGTCAAAAAAGGGCTGATGCCTAAATTCTTTTTTAAAATCCTGCAACAATCCGCCTATGCCCACATACTTTGTTAACAAATTCATTCGTATGAGGAGTGTTACTATGGCGGTGCGGTCTCGCTGCGATTCTATTGAAAGCATGTGCATCAACGCGAAAAAAATCTATGATTGGGTCGTGCTGCAAAAATCGTTCGCTTCCACCATCAATGCCGCTGACCTTGGAAATTTAGCCATTGATCCATGCGGTACGGCCATTTCAAAGATGGCGGCCCGCTGCCTCCTGGTGGATCCCGATACCGGCGAACCTCTATCCCCCGGTTCTGTTATAAAGACATTTGAGATCAGCGACCGGCAATCAACGTCCCTAGTGATGGATGGGGCACTGATCACACTGCAGAAAATATCCTTTGTGAAGATGCTCGGACTGATTATAGAATTCAAGGGCATCAACGGTTCAACGCCATTTATCGAGCAATCTTCGCTTGTTGTGATTGAAGTGCCGGAAACTGTTCTCCTTTGTGCGCCTAATGATACGGCACTAACTGCCTATCTATCGAGTGTTCAATGCAAACTTAAAGTCAATTGTACAGGCGATATCCTGACAAGTGTGAATGTTTCCCTGGATTTATGCCAGAGCATTCAATCTTCTCAGGAAGTGACAGTGGAAGTCGGCCGAGCGGCATTTTGCCAGCCGCGGGAAATTTTGAAGCTGGAATGTTCGGCTCCCTCCTATCCCCCGCAATGTCCAATTTTGTTTGGGAAAAACAACTGAAATTGATAAATTGAAGCCCCCATCGATGGAGGTTTTTTTTTTATGACTCGTGACCAACGACCCATCAGGTAATATCTTCCATGCAGAAAGCATATATTAATTCAACTATTTTCAATAAACTGATTGGTGGGGTCCATTATGCCAAAGAAGATTCTACTATTCTGCGATCCGGGAATCGATGATTCAATTGCGATTATGTTTGCGTTGATCAACCCCGAAATAGAGATCGTAGGAATTGTTGCAAGCTATGGAAATGTTTCAAAAGAGCAAGCAACTGCCAATGCCGCCTATCTTCTCGAGTTGGCTGGAAAGCCTGATATTCCTGTGATCCCTGGTGCATTTATGCCCATCCAAAAGAAAATGATTACGTATTATCCTGAAATTCACGGGGAAGATGGCATCGGTCCCATACAGCTCCCGGTAAAGGACTATATAAAGGTCTATCCTTTTGACACGATCCGCTTGCTGATTGAAGCATATGGGAATGAACTCAATATCGTGGATACCGGCCGTTCAACATCCCTTGCAACAGCATTCATCCTCTATCCGCAACAGATGAAGCTAGTGAATGGCTTTTATTTAATGGGAGGTTCTTTTTTTGCACCAGGAAATGTGACCCCCCTTGCCGAAGCTAATTTTCACGGCGACCCCACCTCTACTAATTTTGTATTGAAGCACGCACATAACATTACTATCACCCCATTGAATACAACGAATTATGCCTACTTGACAGACGAAGTGGTCGACCTATTTTCCAAACACAAATCAAATCCATTTGCTTTTATGTTAAAACCGATCTTTGAATATTATTTTAAAGCTTACAAAAAACTATCTCCGGGAATCATCGGTGCTCCGATCCATGATTTGGTTACAGTCATGACGGTATGCAAGCCTAATATTGCTGAATACATCTACTATGATGCACAAGTGATAGAAGGAATCGAAGCAAAAGGCCTTTCTTATATCGACTTGAGGCCCCTTGGCCAGCCCGGTCAAACCCGGATTGCCATCAAACTGAACTATGATATTTTCATTAAAGAATTAAAAGACTGCATGCTTAAGATGATTTGAACTTGATAATGAACCTGCAGATGAATATTTCTTATTGAATGCATATTTTTTAAGATGATCCTATCACCCTTTCTCACTCCTATCTAAAATTAGGCTATATTTACATATTTCATAGAGTTGATAAGCCCTATCGCATTAATCAACTTTGAATAAGATATAGTATGCCAAATGGAAAGGAGTGATTAAATATGGCAGATTATAAATATCCCGGCGTGACTTGCTACCCGAATGGTTCAAACTTCTCAACCGGACCATCTCGTCAGCGTTCATCCGGATATGTAGTTAGGACAATCCCTGGCCCACAAGGTCCTGCGGGTCCTGCTGGAAGCGGACTTTCTTCTGCACTCAGCGCTTACAATGATGCAGGTGCGGTTGAGTTGGCCCTCGCCGCTGGTGCTGCAGTTCCATTCAATACACCAGGAGCTTCCTTTGGTGAAGCGATAACGCAAACGGATGATACTACTTTCAGTCTGAATGAAACTGGCTTCTATTCAGTTGATTATTCGGTAGGAACTGCTGCTGTTTCAGCTTTGGGAGGAATCCATTTGGAAGTTGGCGGTGCTACCGTATCCCCTTCTACAACATTGCTTAATGCAGGTGCCCGTTTATCGAAAGAGGTCCTTCTGCGTGTAGATGCAGCCCCTGCCAACCTTCAATTAGTTGTCGATGGATTGGGTCTAACAGTAGCAAGCGGAACAAGTTCTGATGTCACCATCAAAAAAGTCGCCGACCTTTCACAGGCACCTCAATAGTCTGAAACAATAGGAGTCTATTTATAGGCTCCTTTTCTAGTCTTCTAGGAAATTTTAAAATGTTACCTTGTGGATAATTCTGAAAGAAGTTAATCGACGTCCAGCTCCAACGCCTAGCCCCTCGAGTCATAAGCCGTACCTCTACGGAAATCAGGATTTCCTTCGAGTTCCGTCTTATGCTGGTCGGGGCTGACCAAAGCGCTTGCGCTTTTGTTCTGCCATGGCTATCCGTTGACATTTCCCTGCCTAATCGGAATAATAGTATAGGAGTTTTATCGCATCTGAAAGAAGGAAATTTCAATGAAAACGGCTATACGTACATTCAGAAAAAGCCATTACGGCTTTCATGCAGCTTTATTGATTCTAAAAGCATTTGCCCTGCATGCCATTTTGTTTAAAGATTTTAATCTATTAAAAGTCATTGCCTTAGAGGGCTGTTTCATTTTTTTACTGCTCGGTCTTGTGGAAGGTCTTGCAAAAAAGGGTGCGCCCTATATTTATTTAGCAGCTAATGCTCTCATCACTACGTTTTTTGCGGCAATTTTGCTATATGTGACATGGTTCAACACCATACCGACCTACCATGTGCTGCTTGAAATCGGACAGCTCGGTGCCATCCGGGACAGTGTAGCATCACTGCTCAGTCCTTTATATGCCCTGCTTTATTTGGATATCATCATTTTGCTGATCCTTTTGATCGCCAAAAAATATCCGCTCGTTCGAAGCGAAGCCAAAAGCCCTTGGAAAAGACGCACATTTTTAGGTGCTCTTGCCGTCTGTGTCATCGTCTTTTTTTATTACAAAAATGTTGAAATAGCGAACCCGGTCCTTGCGGCTGAGTCGAAGGGGATTTTTAACTACGAAGCGATCAATATCGCCAAATCCTCTGAGCCGAAATCAGCTGCAACGATGGCCAATGAAAAGGCGGATCCGTACGAAACCAATCAAAAAATCGCGTCCATCAAGGGAATCAAACTCATTCCTGCCGATCAGCGCAAATACTTTGGAATGGCCAAAGGACGAAATGTCATCGTCATTCAAGGCGAGTCCTTCCAGAACTTTTTGATCGGTTTAAAAATCAACGGAAAAGAAGTGACGCCGAATCTCAACGAGCTTGTGAAACACAGTTTTTACTTCTCGAATCTTTTCCAGCAGGTAGGGCCTGGGAATACATCCGATGCAGAATTCATCATGAATACATCCCTTTTCCCGAATGACAATACACCTACCTCTCTTACGGTCGGAAACAAAGAGATTCCGAGCCTCCCGAAGGTCTTGAAAGAAAAAGGGTATTCAACGATGACGTTCCATACCGATAAAATCAATTTCTGGAATCGCGACCAGTTGTATCCGGATCTCGGCTTCGACCAATATTTTGATGAAAGCTACTTTGGCGATTCGGATAAAGTGGGCATGGCAGCCTCGGATGATGTCCTTTATAAAAAAGGGACAGAAGCATTGGCCAATGCCAAAAAGCCTTTCTATTCCATGTTCATTTCGCTTTCCAGCCATCACCCTTTCGTCATTCCAGATGAAAAGAAAACGCTGGATCTGCCTTCAGAATACGATGGGACGCTGATCGGAGATTACTTGACCGCTCAGAACTATACGGATGCTGCGATCGGACGTTTCATCGAAGAATTGAAGAAAAAAGGGATATGGGATAATTCCGTCATTCTTTTCTATGGAGATCACCTCGGGCTTCAAGACAAAGCGCTGGATGATCGAGATCAGGAACTGTTTGAACAATTTACTGGACATAAATATAATTTGAAAGATCGATATACGATTCCATTCATAGTATCCATCCCTGGAAAAACGGATAACGGGACGGAGGTTTCATCACCGGGCGGCCAGCTCGACTTCATGCCGACGCTTGCCAACCTTCTTGGGGTAAAAATCGACCATAAATTGGTCCATTTCGGACAGGACCTTCTTCAAGGTCAGAACAACTTGATTGGCATCCGGTATTACCTTCCGCCAGGCGGATTTGTGAATGATCATATCATTTATTACCCGAATGAAAGCTTCGCTGACGGAGATGCATTTTCGTTAAACACGATGGATCGGGTGAAAGATTTTTCAAAATATGAAACCAGCTATCAAAAAATCCTAACACTCGAGGAGCTGTCTGACTCCTATTACGCACAGCTGCCGGAAAAAGAATAGAAAAAAAGCGTAGGCCTTGGCTTACGCTTTTTTTGTTAAAAGAAATGCCGCTTCCCTTTATGAGAAGCGGCATTTTCTATATTATTGCTGTTTATCCTGCTTATGCAGCACGAACATCAAGATGGTGATGATGGTAAATGCCGTGAAGGCTAATAGGGGAATTGTGATGAATCCAAGCCAGTCAATGTATTTGCCGGAGCATGGGACCCCGCTTGTACACATTTCGAATTCGCGTAAAGCAGGTACATGCTGCAGCAAGTAATGGTATGCCGATATGACAACTCCCAAAATGGAAAATGGCAGGATGTACGGATAAATGCGATGTTCATTTCGGTAAATGGCCACTCCCATGAACACAAATAATGGATACATCAAGATCCGCTGATACCAGCAAAGGGTGCATGGGATGAAATGCTGGATTTCGCTGAAATACAGACTTCCCAACAAAGCGATAATGGAAGTGATCCATGCGGCGAATAAAGGTTTATTCATATTAGGACTCCTTTTCCGCTTTGTTTACCATTTTGATGAAATCATCAAAAGTTTTGCCGTTAAATTGCTTGCCATTAATGAATAATGTCGGAGTACTTTCGACTTTCAATTCTTTTACTGTATCCATATCTTTTTGGAACGGGGCATCCCCTTCCCCATTTTGGTACGCTTTCACCACTTGGTCTACCTCTTTTTGATCAGCGATTTCAGCTAATGTTTTTTCTAGGAACTCATCTGTATAATAATCCATTTGTTCATATTTTTTATCATCCGGCTGTTTTTCGTAAAGCAAATCATGGAACTTCCAGAAGGTTTCATTTCCGAGCTCTTTATAGACCGTTTCAGCAAATTTAGCGGCCCGTTTTGAATCGACATTGATAAAGGCATAATTAATGAAATAAAATTTGGCTTTACCCGTATCGACTACCTGCTTTTTGATTTCAGGGACAAATGATTCATTGAAGGCCTTGCAGTAAGGACATTTATAGTCCCCGAATTCCACGATGTTCACCGGGGCTGATTTTTCGCCTAGATAAGGCTGATCTTTATACGAAAAAGCATCTTGCTTCTCTACATGATTTGATTGTTTTCCAATGAAGATAATTGCGATGATGACCAAGAGTACGATTCCGCCAACCCAGTAAACTAGACGGGCCGAAGATTTTGGTGTTTGTTTAGACGGTTTCTGGTTCGATTTCGCCATGAGTCTCTCCTCTTTCTATATTTTCAGATGATGGCAAATAGACATCCATCTGAATATTTGCAGCAAACTGAATACATTATAACATTTCCCTCTAATAAAATTCCGACCCAAATGTGACAGTTCCTTAACTACCGGGAAAAAGGAGCATATTCGATGGTATGCTCCAGTACTAATTTTCCATATTTTTTATACTATTCTATACGGGAGGATAAAGAATGGCAAAAAAAAAGCACTCACTAGAGTACTTGAATAGCTTTCACCTTTTTTTCTTTTTGTACAAATCTATTGGAAAAATGTCTGCAGAGTTGGATAAGCCGAACCGATAGCTTGTGTTGGCTACTCAAAAAATCCGGGTGTTTTTTTATGTATGTAAATACTTCTGAAAGGATTTTTTCTGCATGGTCTTGCGTAAGTCCATCATTTAATAGACATCTATAAAGTAGTAATAGGTACTTTTCAGCTATTATCTCCAAGTTTAATGAGTCATTTTTGACTACTAATTCTTCATACATTTAATCACTTCCTTTATAAATGGCGTCAAATCACCTATTCCACTTATACAAAAACATTAAACAAATATTGCACATTCATTAAGCGAAAAAGGTGACTGTCACCACCCGAATTTTGTCATGTTTTGTCGCCGGGACTCGATTCTATCACTCGAATGTTGGTGTCGAGGAAGCCCTTCTTGAGCAGATTTTTTGCAATGGCGCATAAGAATGGTGTTTTGGTTCATAAGATACATTATCTCGCGCATAGGTTGGATTTTCTCGCGCATAAAGAAATGTAAATGGCGCATAGACCGTGGTTTTTCGCGCATAGAACCTGCTGAGAGCTTAAATTGCCCATGTTTTCCTTACTTTTTCCTTCCTCTGATCGGTCCAAAAGGCCTTTCATAGTAAAAAAATTGCCCATTTTGATCAAAATACCCCGATCCAGGCACTTTTTGATACACTTTCACTATTCCTATGACCTTTCGCTCTTCAATCAAACCATTTTCACACCTATATAGAAAAAAGGACTGCAAACTGCAGCCCTTTCTATCTTTCTATTTATCTTTTAACAAATGTTTGGACCCAATAGGTTCCATAGGATCCGCCTTTGGCGAGTCCAATCCCGATTTCTGTATAATTCGGGTTTAGGATGTTTGCACGGTGTCCTTCGCTGTTCATCCATGCGGTCATGACGGATTTGGCATCTGGCTGGCCGGCGGCGATATTTTCTCCTGCAGCGGTCCAGTGAATGCCAAAGTTAGTCAGCATTTTAAATGGATCTCCATAGGTTGGAGACGTATGTGAAAAGTAATTCTTATCCCTCATATCGGCTGCTTTTGCTGCGGATACGCGTGAAATATCAGAAGCCAGTTTTAAAGGTGGTGCACCTGTTTTAGCCCTTTCTGCATTAACCAGGGTTAAAACGGATTCAACTTCACTGACAGATTGTCCATTTTTCTTATAATCCATTGCCCTTTTGACGAAGACGGCCATTTGAGACCGGCTCACTTTCCCGGTAGGATCATAGATTCCTTCTTTTTTGCCTGTTGTGATCCCTGAAGCCGCCAATTTTTCAATATAAGTATAGGCCCAATGATTGGATGCAACGTCCTTGAACGTATGGGATGATTGAATTTTCAGCTCATAGGAAATGGCCAGGATTTTAGCCATCTGCGCTCTTGTCAGAGGGTCTCCGGGATGAAAATAAGACACTTTAGAAAAAACACCCATGTCTGTTAGTGCGGTTATGTATCGATACGCTTCGGTCCCTTTTGGGATATCTTTGAATGGGGGTGCTGGGTGGCCGGCTGTTTCAACCCTCAACGAACGCCCAATCATGACAGCTGCCTGTGAGCGGGTAACATTCCTCTCAGGTTTGAAGGTGTTATCAGGGTAGCCAGTTAAAACCTGTTTATCTACCAATTCATAAATCTCGGATTTTGCCCAATAATTCGATGGGATATCGCTGAAGGCAGCTGCGGCAGCCGCATGCTTCAATGGCATCAGGATCATTGCCAGCAGCATGATGGATGCCAGAAGTCTCATTCTTCCAGTGTTTCTCATCTGCTTTTCCTCCTCTGATTCTATTTATCTCGCAATGCGTGAAAATACGGCTGCTAGATTGGCAGCCTAACCAAAGTATACCTGAACCTTAACGGCAATGGAGGATGTTCCAGTAAGTAACGATTGTGGAAGAATATTCATGTAAGGTGAAATATTTCGTATTGAGGAAAGAAACCCTTGAATAAAATAAAATGTACCGTCATTCCCCATCTTTTCTATGGTATAATTTCCTACTATATGGGTAAGGAAGGAGTTTTTCACATGGTAAGACCTGCAGGATTTTGGATCCGCTTGGGGGCTACGCTGCTGGATGGATTGATCGTTTCCACTCCACTTGGACTAATCATCAGTTTTTTATTTTACCAGGACTTTCAAACAAACCATCCGCTTAATAACTTGACGCTCCTTTATGATTTGATTACGCCGGTGTTATGGTCGGGGTATGTGGTTGGGAAAAGGATTGTCGGCATCCGCATTGTCAAAGTGGATGGCAGCAATGTCACGATTTGGACTATGCTTCTCCGGATTGTCGTCGCGGGGCTTGTTTATGTGGTGACCCTTGGAATCGGTGTGATTGTCAGTGCCATCATGGTTGGTGTGCGCGACGATAAACGCTCAATCCATGACTTTATCGCCGGCACTTATGTGACGTATGCAAAGCCAGGAGAAATGAAACCGGTAGAACTTTAAAGAACAGCAAGAAGGAACCCTCTCACTTGGAAAGGGTTCCTTTTTTGATTAAATAAGGCTGTTTTCGTAAA
The DNA here is from genome assembly GCF_003350505.1 of Falsibacillus pallidus. Taxonomy (NCBI): domain Bacteria; kingdom Bacillati; phylum Bacillota; class Bacilli; order Caryophanales; family Bacillaceae; genus Falsibacillus; species Falsibacillus pallidus. The sequence goes on along the minus strand of NZ_QQAY01000002.1, from coordinate 337,223 downwards.
CATTGTTGTTAAAATCTTAAAGCCGATTTTAACGTATAAATACATGTTTTGCGCATTGGGATAAAGTATCCAGGCTCTTTTCGAGCTAAATCTTCTGCATAGATTGCATCAGTTATTCTGATTTACTGCATAAAGCAACAAACTTTAAGAAAAGAGCCTTAGATAATATTGATGCAATCGTGATAATGTAAGAAGACTGAGCACCCCGCCTAAAAAAGCAAGGGCCATATCCCACTCGGAATCCCATATGTCCCCTTGCGTCCCAAGGAAATCATGTGCTTCACGTCCCAGGATTTCCGCCGCCAGCCACTCGGCGATTTCATAGGATGCCGACAAGGCGAGAACGACGCAAAGGACGAGAAAGATCAGCCACTTAGAAGGCTTCAGACAGGATTTTCTTATCAACACTTCCCTGACGGCGATGGCGGCAAAGCCTTTGAGAAAATGTCCGACTCGATCATACTCATTCCGTTTCAGGTGGAAATGATCTTTGATCCAATTAAAGAGCGGCACTCGTTCATACGTATAATGTCCGCCAATGAACATCCAAATGCACAGGACGGATAGGATGATGTAGACAAGCGTGGTAAATTGGAATTTCCGATATGCAGCAGCCAGAACGATGATGCCTAAGGTGGCGGGTCCTACTTCCAGAGACCATGTCAGATAGCTTTTCGGGGAAATTCCGGACCAGATCAAAACAAGCAGGACAATGACTAGCAAAGCAAGGTGAATTTTTTTGAAAGATGGTTGAGCCATCACGTTCCCCTCCTCTGGGGATATTTACCTTTAGTATGAAGACTTGCCTGCCATCTTATTCACTACTGCACATGTCTATCCGGAATCCAGCCGAATTCCGTTAGATCGATCTTGTTTTTGGGTGACACTTCAACCCCTTCATATTCTAGACGATCGACTTGCTCGCGCATCGAATCTTCATCCTGAAATCCGATTTCTCCTTTTGAGTTGATGACCCTGTGCCAGGGCAGGTTGTATTTAGCACTCATACTGTGGAGGATTCTCACCACTTGCCTCGCAGCGCGTGGACTTCCCGCCGCCCTTGCAATCTGTCCGTATGACATGACCTTCCCCTCTGGGATGGATAAGATGATCTCCACTACATTCTTTGTAAAACTCGTCATTCTTTTTTAACTCCCTTATGCTCTTTTTCTCCATTATATCGAAAAAAAGAAAACAGGCTCTCTTTAAGCCTGTAAAATGAATGTTAATTATTCCTGTAAAAAGGAATCCGTTGTTTCCAGCGAGTTGGCCACTTTCCCAATCCCCATGACCCGAAACATATTTAGTATATGCTCCACGCTGTCCACTTGGGTTTCCAAGCATTCCACAATCAAGATTACTTCTGATATCAATCCCGCTTGCAGCTTCATTTTGACCTTATTCTTCTTATAATAAATCAATTTGATCACGAACCCTAGAATAAATCCGGCTGCTGCATAAATCAAACCCCAATAGATCGGCCCCCATTTCAAAGAAAAACCGATACTGGCGCCAATGACCGAAAAGGCTGTAGCAAGCACCATGCCGATATCACTTAATGACACCCCGTCTGAATGGTGCATGGTATCAAACAATTTTGGATCAGCAGGAGGATTCTGCAGGGGAACCGCAAAGATATTCTCTTTTTTTATCCCTTTTTCCTGGAGTGCTGTAATGGCCATTTCTATATAAGTTGTATGCTGGAAGGTCGAAAAAATTTGCATATTTTCACTCCAATATGAATCCCTTTTTTACGACAAAATGCTTATTTTGATAATTATCTTTTAAAAATTGTTTCTGCTCTTGCTTAAACAGCTTATTGTTTTCAACGGTATTCAAATAGGAATCGAAAACGGAAAAGCCGTAAATGGACGGGAAAAATAGCAGCCACTCTTCATCCAGCACTTTAGTGGACCCCGCAATATCCCCCATAAACAGGAGTTGGATTGCTTCGAGTTCATGTGACTGGAAGAAGAATACAACCGTCCACACGATAATGAAGAATGCCGTAGCAATACGGTGGATATACAGCTGTCCGAGTCCTGGCATGAACATGGACCAGATGACAGACAAAAATGGCTGCCGTTTGTCCATGTAATTGATTTCAAGCGATCCCATGTCGAAGGTTGAGTACCGGTGATTTTCTTTGTCAGCTAGGTAATAGATTTTGTTCATGTCGACTGTAGTGCGGTAGCTGTCCCATATGGCGAAAAGATAAACCGGAATGTAGATGAGGAGCCATCTTGTGTCCAGCACTGCCTTTGCCTCTTCGATTTTCCCTTGAAAGGAATAGATCATTCCGAGATTGACATGCGCTTTTAAATTGATGACGACTTCCCAGATGAAGAGTACGTATCCTCTTAAGTATTTTGAAAGGAGCAGATGCCCGAAGCCTGGAAATGCGGCAGACCACCAGGCGACAATGTAGGGATTGCGCAGATGAACTTGAGTGGTGCCAAGAATGCTGACCTGCGCCCTATAGCGCCGTGCCGTATCGTCGCTTTTAATATTCTTCATCTTGATCCCCTTACGACAGTTAATATCCCTATTTTTTACTGATTATGGAATATTATTCGCTGTTAAATCTTAATGGAATAATTTATCCGATTTTCGACAAAATACGAACATTATGTGATTTTTAATAAATAACATTCGCATCTGAGTTGATTGGACATACAGTTTGTGATATGATGTCCGTAACATACAAGCTTGCCTGCACAGTGACTGACGACAAACGTGGAATCAACCACAAGGGAGCTGTGTTCAGTATAACGTCGGGTCGTCTGGGCAGAGATAAGGATTAGATTCCCCTTATCTCTTTTTATTTTTTCTCAGGAGGGATACATATATGGAAAAGTTGATCTTGGATGGGACCAAAGTAGCTGAAGGCGTGAAAGCCAGCTTGAAGGAACGAGTCGAAGAGTTGAAAAAGAAAGGAAAGACGCCATGTCTTGCCACCATATTGGTTGGAGATGATCCTTCCTCAGAAACCTATGTACGCATGAAAGGGAATGCCTGTCAGAAAATCGGCATTGACTCCAAGCGCATTCATCTGCCGGAAGAAACCACGACTGAGGAACTGCTTGCGGTGATTGATGAATTAAACGAGGATGAAAAAGTAGATGGCATTCTTCTGCAGCACCCTGTCCCTTCGCATGTCGATGAGCGTGCAGCATTTGAGCGGATTGACATCGAAAAGGATGTCGACGGTGTAACCAGCTTCGGCTACGGACAGACGGCCCTCGGCTTCGGAAAATATCCATCCTGTACACCAGCAGCGATTTTGCGCATCATTGATGACTACGAAATTCCTGTGAAAGGAAAGCACGCCGTTGTCATCGGCAGGAGTCCGATTCTCGGAAAACCTGTCTCAGCATTGCTTCTTAACCGCGATGCGACAGTGACTACGTGCCATTCACACACGCAAAATCTCCCTGACATCGTCAAGCAGGCCGACATCGTTATTGCTGCTGTCGGTAGACCGGAATTTGTCAAAGGCGATTGGATCAAAAAAGGCGCGGTCATCCTGGATGCCGGCTATAATAAAGGAAATATCGGCGATGTCGACTATGATGCATGCTATGAAAACGCAAGTGCCATCACCCCTGTCCCAGGCGGCGTCGGCCCGGTGACGATTTCCATGCTGCTCAAGCACACGGTGGATGCGGCTGAGGAGAAAACATTTAATTAAGAACAATTAAGCGCCTTGAATCCAGGGCGCTATATTTTTTAAACTAGCTCACTAAAAATCGGACTTTCGTTACAATTTTTTGTCACTTCATTCATCCCGTCATCACTGCTGTCCCTCTTGCATATTCTGTAATTCAGATTGGTTTTGAGAGGTGATCGACATGTTTTACGGAATGAAATTCGGCCTCAAGTCCTTCCTCCTGGCAATCGTAGGAATCATTCTTGAATTCTTCGCACAAGCAGTAGGATTTGGTTCATTTTTGACGGGTCTTTTCACAATCGCAGGCGCACTGGCCATCCTTTTCAGTTTGGTTTACTGCATCGTCAGCTTTATCAGAAGGGAACGGGGACGCTGGAAATACTCCGGTCTCATCCTGATACTGGCAGTAGCTGTTGCCATTACATTTTTCCCGTTTTTCATTGATATGTACCATTTTAATAAGCCGTAAAAAAACAAAGCCGCAGATCATTTCATCTGCGGCTTTTCATATGATCCATTAAATATTTTTTCTTTAATAGTCGAATTAGAATTATGCTTGAAGGACTCCGAATATTCAACCAATCCGATTTCACATCCTGAACCGATAGTCACATTCTTGCCTCGCACAATATCCGCACGTGTATTTTCAATCGTAATGTCATCCCCTTCGATGATCTTGACTTCCAGGGTGCCATCCCCTTTGCCGAACGGTAAAAAAGGAAGTGCAGATTTTTTCTTGATAGAAATTTTGCTGCCGCCGATTTCTGCTGCACGGCTCACGCCAAACCTTAAACCAACATCCAGCACTTCCGCACTCAGCAAGCCTGCTGCAACGAAATTGCCATGGAGTTGGAAGGTTTCCATTTCAATATTTCCACCAGATGAAATGCTCCCTTTGATATCTGCTTTCTCTCCTTTGATTCCTCCAGCAAGGTCAAGTGATCCACGCACTTTTGTATGATGAATAACTGCATCACTTCCAGAAGTGAGCTGCCCAATCACTTTCAGTCCAGTGCCATGCATGGCGCCTTTTACATTGGTTTCGCCGAACACATCCAGTTTTTCGTATCGGATATCACCCTGCAATTCACTGGTGCCAAATGTCTTAAAGACCTGGCATTCCACATCATCAAGGATCGTTCCTTCCCCGCGGATGGTGATTTTATCGTATGTTCCTCCGGATGCACTTCCTGATCCATGAATTTTCACATGATTTTGTCCGCTCATAAATACTCCCCTCTTTCTACTTAGATCTTTCTTGATTCTTTCACCACAGCGTTTTTATCTTGAAAGAATGTTCCGCTGTATTCGACCAATCCGATTTCGCAGTTTGGTCCAATCACCACTTGATTGCCGCGCACAACTTGTGCAGTGGTCCCTTCAAGTTCGATTTCGTCCCCTTCGATGACTTCTGCTTCAAGTTTATTTGGAAAAAAGGATTTAATCAGTTTTAATAATGCTTGCTTCTCTTGAGTAGCAATGATTTGTTGACCGCCGATTTCCTTTGCTTTGCTTTCCCCAGAAAGTTTGATCCTTACCGTTTCCGCATTCAGGAGGCCGCCTATCATAAAAGCACCTTCGCCTTTGAAGCTTTCGACTTCACAATCTCCATCAATAGTCACTTTGCCATTGACAGTCATCTCTTCCCCTTTAAGATTGCCTCCGACGGTAGCTTTGCCAGCCACAGTCATTTTCCCCATTTGGACATTTTCTTGAATGGAAGCAGAGCCGTTTACATTTATTTCGTCTACCGTCAATTGTCCGTTGATTTTCGCTGAGCCGCTGACCGTCGCTTTCTCTGCTTTCACATTTCCATTCATCACACCTGCTCCGTTGCATTCGAAAATTGTGCATTCCGCATCCCCATTTACAGTACCTTTTCCATTCAATTGGACTTTATTAAAGGTTCCGCCATTTGATGAGCCGATCCCATTGATTTGAAGATCCCCTAGTTTATTCGCGTTCATATTAATCCCCCATTTAAAGTAATTTTGTTTTCAGTTCTTCCATGCATTTTGTGATAGAAAGACGGGCTACCATTTTCGTCCCTTTTTCAAAAAACACGTCCTCCCCATTCATCAAAATGAGGCAGCTTGATATCCCTAGTTTCCGAATAAAGATGATGATCGCGTCCTTTTTCTGCAGCTGCTTAGAATGTTCCTTCAACAATTCCAGAAGCATCCTGCCTTCATCAAGCTGGATGTCGCCGGATTCAAGCATTGACGAGAGCATGTAAAGATTCAGGATCTGGTCAAAAGGGAACTCCCCTGAAACCCCTGTATGTTCCAAAAAGAAATTCATGACTGTTTCTGATGCGATCCCCCGGGAGATTAATTCACTAGCTGTCAGGTTTAAACTGGAGGCAGTCGGAGAAAACATATCCGCAAGTTCATCGAGCGAAAGGTTCTCCTTCATGGTTTGAATCTTATCGATCCGCTCCATGATTTTTTGCTTTGGAAAAAAAGTTTCCTGACCCGTGAAAGTCGATTTACGTATGAACCAATCTTCCGGGATCAAGTTCTTCCGTTTCCAGCGATAAAGCTGTCCGTAGGAAATGCCCGTAAGGTCCAATAAATCCTTTTTTGAAATTAATTCGTGGCTCAAATGAAACGCTCCTTTCTGATACATAGAATGTAACATAACACCGTTACGCATGTAAATAGGCAAATAGAAAAATTTGTTATAATTCTGCTTAATACTTGATATGATAAGGGTTTTTAAACACAAAAATAGCGAAACACTGTTCTGTTTCGCTATTTGATAAAGAAACTCTTGAGGTTTGTTACGCTGTTTTACAGAACGCCGGAGAACATCCGGGCAAACGATTCCTTCGTCCGATGCCAAATCCCCCGTTTATAATATTCGACCGGCATGATTCGAACGCTGTCTTTCATATCGGCTTCATAATGAGCGACAAGATCACGGATGGATGTGGACCCCAGCATGAAGACATTGACCTCGAAATTCAGATGGAAGCTCCTCATATCCATATTGGCCGTTCCGAGTGAAGCGAGATTTCCATCCACAATGATGATTTTCTGGTGCATGAATCCTTTTTGATAGGAATAGATCTCCGCACCGCAGCGCAGCAGTTCAGCGAAATAGGAGCGCGTTGCATACTGGGTCAGGAACCCGTCATTGATTTCCGGCACCATGATGCGCACCTGAATTCCTTTTGATGCTGCAATTCTAAGGGCTGTCCGGATCGATTCATTCGGTACGAAATAAGGCGTCGCAATCCAGATGGACTGTTTGGCAGATGACATCATCGTATAATAAAGGTCGCTCATGACTCCTTCTGCCGTATCCGGTCCGCTTGCAACCACCTGCACAGCGCCATTCCATTCATCTTCAGCCTCTGTTACCGGCGGTTCATAATCACCGAGTAAATTATCCCCGCTTACATATTGCCAATCAAGCAAGAACACGGTATGCAAGGTATGGACGGCTTCCCCTTCCAGCATCATATGGGTATCCCGCCAAAAGCCAAAGTCCGGATCCTCGCCAAGATACTCGATGCCGACATTCAATCCGCCGACAAATCCCACTTTCCCATCAATGACAATAATCTTTCGATGATTGCGGAAGTTGAATTTTTGATTAAAGAATCCATATTTCAACGGTGAAAATGGGTAAACCTGAATCCCGGCTGCCTGCATTGCTTTGATGTCCTCATTGGAAAGATGTATGCTGCCAGCTGAGTCAAACGTAAATAAGACTTCCACTCCAGCTTTTGCTTTCTCTATCAGAATGTCCATGATTTCCTTTCCAAGCCTGTCTGAACGGAAAATATAATATTCCATATGAATGTATTCTTCTGCTTTAGCCAGTTCTTCTTTTATTTTGGAGAATGTCTCATCCCCGTTTTTCAGGATGGTGGTCCTTGATTTTGAATTCAGCGATGAGAAGGCGACACGATCCGCAAACTTCGCAAACTCCAATTGATTGTCCTGCAGGAAGGAAAGATCCGGAGACGACTCGCTTTTCATCACCCTCTCCCATTCATCCCTGTCATTCCTCCGTTTATGGTAGAACAAATAACCTTTCAGATAGAGCTGCCCGGAATAAAGGTAAAATAAATACCCAAGCACCGGTATGAATACCAGCACATAAATCCATAGCAGCGTCGCCTGCGCCGATCGATTCTCAAGCATCAGGGAATAAGCTGTAATCAGTATGATAAATGTGTAAATCAATGCAAACGAGAGTTTAATCCAAAAGGAATACCCCGTTAAAAAAATCACATACAACGCTGCCATCAATACCAGCAGAAACAAAAACTCCATGCGTCGTCTCTTCATCCAAAAACCCCATATCTATATGTAATTCAATCTGCTTTTCTTTACCCTAGTATTGGCTGTGACTAACCTATGCCGCGGTCTGCCCAGCAAATATTTTATTGCTTATTAGTATCGGAAATTAAAGGGGATTTTATTTCAGCACTAGGTGGAGCCCTCGGGAAATCCGTGAAATTCTTCTTAAAAACACGAAAAAGCCCGCGGGATTCATATTGATCCAGCGGGCATTTCGTTATTCAGCAGCTGACGATGCGCCAGATTCTTTGTCCGTAAAGATTTGCATTTCATTGAATGGGAAGATGCGGAGATCCACTTTTCCCACCACTTTGTCTTGATCCACAAATCCAAAGACGCGGCTGTCTTCACTGACTTGGCGGTTATCGCCAAGGACGAAGAGCTTTCCTTTTGGCACGGTTGTTTCGCCTGTAATTTCTTCAAGCGTGAAATCAGGGGTTAGATTCCCTTGTGTCACCCTTGCTTTATATTGTTTTAAATATGGTTCTTTCATGGGTTTGCCGTTGATGTACAAAGTATCATTTTTGTAAGCAACTTTATCTCCCGGCAGTCCGATGACGCGCTTCACATAATCAGCGGTTTCGGTTGCATGGAAGACGATGATGTCAAATCGATCCGGCTTTTTCAGGTCATAGTCAAGTTTGCCGACAATCAAGCGGTTTCCATCCTGAAGGGTAGGCATCATCGATTTACCTTCTACTACATAATTTGAGAAGAGGAAGGATCTCACAAGGATGACGACTATGACTGTGATTCCTATGGTTTTTATCCAGCTCATTAGTTCACTTTTGCTGCTTTCTTTCATTCAAATCCCTCATTTACTAAGATCTTGGCGTCAATTAGTGCAATGGATGCTTGCTTTTAAGGATTTGCTGAGTCTTTTTATTTCATTAACATCCCAGCGTCCAGTGTTCATCCTTTTTCATTATACTGAATACCCGGACAAAAGAAAAAGGAAAAGGGAAATTTGATGGAAATTGGGCAAATCCTCACACTTTCTTGAACAGGGTATGCTCTTCTATGTATTGACCTTTCACACCGTCCTGCAAATAATTCAGCAATTCTTCCTGAATAACCGGATAAAGCTTGATTTCCCTCAGTTTCTCAATGGGAATCCACTTTGCCCCAATCTGCCTTGGATCCGGAGCCGCCGGTTGGAATGAATCGTAGTTTCTGTCAAGCGTGGCTTTGAAGATCATGCTGAGCGCTTGAACCGGACCAAATCGATGGTCAATCAAATGCGGGGAATATTCGTAGGAAAACGCAAACTCCCCAATTTCCACTTCCACTCCCCCTTCTTCCCAAGCTTCCCTCTTTGCTGCTTCTTTTACCGATTCACCGGCTTCTACGCCGCCGCTTGGAAAATTGTAATGAAGACCACTTTTTTCATCCTTAAACTCAGTAAGAAGAATATGATCATTCTCAATGATCACAACCCCTGCTCTCACCCTGATTGGATAAGACACCTAAATCCCCCCAAAAAATAAAAGATATTTCATGATCATACCACATTTCCATAATATTCCGAAAGTGAAAACCTAGAGTAACACCAAAATAGACACCACTCGAATCTTGTCGAAAAAAACGCTGGAATGCCCAAGGCACCCAGCGTGTCATTTAATATTTCAATGAAATGGTTATTCCAGATGGATCTTTCACAAGAACCTCATGATGATTTTCTTTAATGGAATAGCCTGCAGCAGCCAATTTTGCTGCGGCTGCATTCCTCTCTTGTTCACTTGGATAAATCAAGGAATACCAATTCAATCCTGTTTTATTTTCCGGCTGAGGGCCAGCTCCCTTGCTGTTCCACGTATTCAATCCAATATGATGGTGGTATTTTCCCGTTGAGATGAACAGTGCCTGCGATCCGTATCGATTCACCACATCAAAGCCAAGCAACCCGGTATAAAACTGCTCTGACTGATTCAAATCCGATACCTGCAGGTGGATATGCCCCATGATCGTATCTTCCGGGAGTCCGGTCCATTCATCTCCATCCCATTTGGCCATCAAATCGTTGACATTCAATTGGATAGTGTCCATGGATACCTTCCCGTTTTCCCATTTCCAATCGTCAGGGTGGCGGTCTGAATAAATTTCGATTCCATTCCCATCCGGATCGGCCAAATAAATGGCTTCACTTACAAGATGATCAGATCCGCCCTGGAGAGGATAGCCGGCAAGCGCAAAATGACGCAGAACATCAGCCAAGCTTTTGCGATCTGGAATCAAGAGGGCGAAATGGAATAGGCCGGCTGAAGATGGATTCCTTTTCGCGATTTCCTCAGGCTGAACCAATCGAACCAATGGTTTTTGGCCATCAGCTGTCAGAACTGCTGTTTTCTCGGTCTGCTGTAGAATCTTCAATCCTATGATTTCTTGATAAAAACGAGTGGATTGATCAATATTTTCTACTGATAACTCAATTTCTCCTGGATATATATTCGGAGATTCATGGAATGATTGTTTCATTATCTAGGACTTCCTTTCAAGCAAATACATTACATATGTACTATACTCCCGTAATATCTCGAAGTCAAAGTAAATACACCTAAAAAATCCTGGATTGATTTTAGATTCGATTTGTATCAAAAGACACAATTGACGAATATGAAATAAAGCATTATCATTCTATTTATATCTAATGTTTAATTCGAAAAATATCGGAGGTGCTTTTTCCGTTGACCAACCAACAAACCGGGATTCACTTTATCAGTTCTCCCGTCTTTGAATTTCTTGCTTCCCTTTATATCGTTCACAACAATGAAAAAATCAAGCCCAAAAAGAGTGAGTATGAACTACACCCCACTTTAAAATCTTGTCTGGAGCGAATTGGCTCAGCAATGAATCTGGAGCAAAAAAAGGAAGTGGATATTTTCTTCCACTATGAAACATTTATCGGTCTTTCGCTAATCCGTTTTTCATTCGAAACCAATACTCATCAAGATATTGAGCAGTTTTTAGTCAGACTAGCCGATACACCAGCAGCTGATTTATTTACCTACCTGCTTCAAACCGGTTATACATCCAAGGAGATCGAATCCATCAACGATCCCGGGGAGGTCCTTGATTTCATCAATGAATCGACCATTCCGGAATCCGAGAAATGGAAGCTGACTTTCCTATACGTCAATCGAGAAGAGACGAAAGAAAGACTGATCTCACTTCTTAAAAACTATTATGTTTCCATCTTTAAAAATGAACTGGATCTTGCTCTCGAACATCATGAGGAAAGCTACCTTATCATCAAAGATGCGGGAGTGTTATCTTCTCGATCCAAAGCCCTTGAGATTTTCCCATACCTGTCCAAGGATACAGTGTTGGATCCGATGACCGAGGTAATTTTTGCCCCTTCCTTCTTTTATGGCCACGCTTCAATGGTATCCAATAAGGAAGGGTCGATTTTATGCCTTTATGGAATCAACCAGCCGGAAAATGGCCAGCCAGAGGGATGGACCGAAGAGAAGCTATTGGACGCTTTGAAAATAATCGGGGACGAAAAAAGGCTGAAACTCATGAAAATGCTAAGCAAGTCGCCATTCTACGGCTATGAATTGGCCAAGAAACTCAATTTATCAAATTCAACTGTGTCGCATCACCTTTCCCTCTTGACCAGCTATGAAATCGTCACTTCAAAACGAATGGAGAATAAAGTTTATTTTGAACTGAACAAAGAGAAGGTCCAAGAGCTCTTCGAAGCTGCATCCAATCTTTTTTCCGAATGATTAGCCCTATAGGAGGGCTTTTCATAAAATCTTAAATTCGATTTGTATCGAAACACTATTTCAACAAATATTAAAAGAGGTGTTTTTATGTCATTATGGAAAAATCGGGATTTTCTCCTTTTATGGGTAGGAAATACAGTATCAGTCTTTGGAAACCGGTTGTACATGATTGCTTTGATGTGGTATATCGCAGAGAAGACGGGGTCTTCTGTGGCTTTAGGATTGAGCGTTCTATGCTTCACCATTCCAACTGTGATTTTCTCTCCCATTGCTGGTGTCCTCTCTGACCGCAATCTGAAAAAGCAGCTGCTCATTTCAACCGATTTGCTTAATGGAGTTCTAATGATAGGGATGAGTTTATTGATACTAGCAGAATCTTTTCCCCTTGCGTGGCTCTACGTCCTTATGATTCTATCTTCATCTGTCTCAGCCTTTTTCTCCCCTGCCATTTCATCGACGGTTCCTTTAATTGTGCCGCAAGATCAATTGGCAAAAGCGAATTCTTTGACGCAAATGACCACCCAGATGTCGAATATCCTTGGACCGGCAATCGGGGGTGCGTTGATAGCCTTTACAGATATGTGGATCCTTTTTCTGATTAACGGAGTATCCTTTATTTTATCCGCTTTGTCTGAATCCTTTATCAGAATTCCGATTCTTGATTTGAAGAACAGACAATCAAAATTCATGGAGCAATTTAAAGAAGGCCTTCAGTATATTTGGCATTTCGGTCCCCTTCTACACCTTATTGCAGTTGGAGGGATTTTAATTAACTTTTTCCTTGCGCCTCTGCAGGTTTATATCACCATCATTTGCAGCCAGATCTTGCAAACAAGCGCAAGCACGATGGGTTTCATCGATGCATCCATTTCCATCGGTGCTTTAGCCGGAAGCCTGCTCATTTTATGGAATGTCTTTAAAAATAAAACGGCCATGGTCATTTTTGGTCTAAGCATTGAAGGCATCGCGCTGCTGATTGCAGGTCTTTTCTTACAATCCTATTTTGCCTTGATTTCCTTTGCCTTTGTTTTGGGGTTTGGGATCAGCCTAGCGAGCGTCGGGATTTCCACTTTGTTTCAGACACTTGTTCCGGATGACAAAAGGGGAAGGGTGGGCAGCGTCCTGACAGCCCTTTCGACGTTTATCGTTCCAATTGGCACGTTGTTTGGCTCGTTCATTATCAACTATATAGCCATGTCTTCCATTTTAAGCTGGTCGGGGCTGATCGTAGCATTATCAGGGATTTCATTGATCATTCCTTTTATGAAGAAAGCATTCGTGGAGAAAACAAAGGAAACTGCTGTGTAAGGGGTATTTGATGACTCAACGGGTGGGATAATAATCCTAATACGTAAATGTTAGGATGTTATGATTATGGAAATCACCATACCCGCCGTTTTACGCACGATTTTTTCTTTACTGATATTATTGTTGGTCACGTTTTTTATCGGAAAACAGTTGAATGCCCACAAAAACCATTATAGTTTTGCCCTATCAATTACCTTGGGGTCATTCATTGCCAATATGGGATTCGATACAAACTTGAAATTTTGGCCCCTTCTTTGGTCATTTATTTCACTTATCATCTTGTATATCATAGTTCTCAATTCTTCCTTTTACAGCAGAAAATTCCGGTCATTTTTCTCAGGAAAACCGGAACCGGTCATTGAAAATGGAAAAATCAATGAAGAAGCAATGAAACGGATCAAATATTCAATCGATAACTTAAATCAACATTTGCGAGAACAAGGGATATTTGACATCACCCAAGTGGAAATGGCGATTTTGGAATCCAGCGGAAATCTCTCTATCATGAAAAAAACAGCCTATGAACCAGCATCCAAATCAGATATTAATCCGATGATTCAAAATGTCCAATCCCTTCCTATTGAAGTGGTGATGGAAAGGAAACTGATTAAAGAAAACTTGAGGACACCTTATACAGAAAAGTGGGTTTTGGAAGAATTGCTGAAGAGACGAATTCAGCTTAATAACGTGTTCTATGCAGTCATCAGCTCGAATGGCACGCTATTTGTGGATGAATACAACAAGCAGAAGGCGTCTCCCTTATAAGGAGTGCCTTCTTTTGCGTGCGATTTTTATAAAGTCGCCAAGCCAGAAAAATTCAAATTTAACTGCACTTTTTTCCCTTACACTCAAATAATAATATTCCTTTTCTTTGTCACCAAGAGAAACAACATAATCCCAGCCTTCTTCCACTGCCTCGTTCAATTTTTGCTCATACGATAAATTCCGTTCATCCAGTTTTAAGTGGACTCCTGCCTGCTTCAATTTTCTCGCGATTTCAGCGGCAAATTCTGAATGATCTTCCTCGGAATGAGGCAGGATGATGGCAGAAACCACTCCTTCTTCTTTTTGTACAGAATTCAAGCGGCCTTCCATGAATTCTTGTAAATCCTTTTTTAGCATTTCCTCATTAAGTGATTGAAATGAATTTTGCATAATACTCTCTCCTTTTTATTATTTAATAAAAATAAAAAAACACACCCATCCCTATAAAAGGGACGAGTGTGATAAATACCCGTGGTTCCACCCAAATTCCGCTGGTTTTTCTTCAAAAACCATGCGGCACTTCGTATGCTTTAACGCAGCGTCTGCGGCATCGTTTGCTCAATGTTCCCCAATGCGGCTCCCAGGCGGTAAATGATATTCCCTATGTTTAGGAGTTCTCAGCACTCTCCCTCTCTGTCAAACCGGTGAAAATCACTCGTGTCCTGTTCTTTGCTTTTCTTTTTTGGAAAATAAAAACACACCCATCCCTATCTATAAATAGGGACGAGTGTGTGAGATACCCGTGGTTCCACCCAAATTCCGCTGATTCATCAGAATCGATGCGGCACTTTGTCGCTTTAACGCAGCGTCTGCGGCATCGGTTGCTCAATGTTCCCCAATGCGGCTCCCAGGTGGTAAGTCATTCCCCTGCAATCGGAAGTTTTCAGCTGCCCTTCCGTCTCTTTGAATGAGGTTGGAATTACTCATGTCCTGATCCAAGCATTTCGCTTTGATTGATTACTACAGAATATACACTACCTTCATAAAAGTTGCAATAGTCTGATAAACATTTTTTTACAAACTATTTTTTTATAATATCTCCTAGCCCTTTTTAGAAAACTAGTAAATTCGCATAAGCATGTCCCCTTAACTTTCATATCTTATGAATGTAAGAAGATATCTTCTATTTCCTTTTGAAAGGAGGTAGAATTCATGATTAACTTAGTTTCCATTCTTTTGGCAATCGGGTTGGGTGTCGTTTATATCTTAGCCTTGCTTTTGGGCACAGATGCACAACGCCAAGCAATCAGAGATGCCATCACAGCAGTTTTAGGTATGTAAGAAGAGTTTTAGGATCCTGATATCTTCTGCCCCAAGAAGCGGTTCTTCCGCTTTCTGGGGTCATACATTCAATATTATGGAAGGGAGGAACAATGGATGTCTGATGAAAAATCTTTTGATTTGGAATCTTTAATGAACGCAGCATCTCAACTGATGAAAAACGATCAACTTCTCGAAAATGCAGTAAAATTAATGGCTGATGACGGTGTATTGAAATCAATCACGGATATCTCTTCTTTGAAAGATTCAGTGGGTCAAGTGCGTGAGACGGACTCCAACAACAATGCAATCCTGCAAGAACTGAAAGAAATGAAATCCTTGCTGGAAGAAATCAAGCGCAGGATCTAAGTTTCCTACCCTACCACAACCTATGTGAGCAGTATGGCAAATGGCCGGCTATACTGCTCTTTGTATTGTTTGGAACGGAATGATTTACATAATAATATTATCGTTTTCTTGAGAAGGGATTTCTGGGTTGCTAAGCGAATATATTTCTTGAGATTCAAAAGGAGATTACGAAATGAGAACAAAATTGATATTGGTAGAAGGTCTTCCCGGATTTGGAAAATCCACGACAGCAAATTTCGTCAAGGAACTGCTGGAGAAGCAGAATGAAAAAGTAGAATTATTCCTAGAAGGGAATTTGGATCACCCCGCTGATTATGACGGTGTTGCCTATTTAACAGAGGATGAATTTGATTCGCTTATGAAAGAATTCCCTGAATATACAAAGGCAGCTGCACCATATACCCTTCAAAGCAAGGGCAATCATATGCTTATTTCTTATGTGAAGATGAAAAATGACATAGAAGCACCTGATGAATTCTGGGAAAAGTTGAGTTCCCGGGATATTTATGAACTTACCCTTGATGTCCATATGAAACTGATTACGGAACGCTGGGAAGTAATCGCGGAGCAGGCAGCAGCGAATGATGTCATTTATATTTTTGAGTGCTGCTTCATTCAAAACCCGGTGACCATGAGTTTGGTGAAATATAATGAATCTGACATTTTGGCCATGGAATATGTACAACGATTGGCTGCTGCTGTAGATAGCCTGAATCCCCTTCTTCTCTATGTTACTCAAAATGACTTGGAAAAAGCATTCCTTAGAGCTGTGGAGGTTCGACCTAAAGAATGGAGCACTTTCTTCATGGACTACTATTGTGGCCAAGGATATGGAAAAGCGAATGGATATGAAGGATTGGAAGGCACCATTGAAGTGTTAAAAAAACGTCATGAGTTGGAGATGAAAATCTTCCATTCTCTCAAAATGGAAAAATTCCTACTGGACAATTCAGCATTCGACAGGGAAAATCACCAGTCCCGACTTGAAGACTTGCTTAAGGGAACCAAAATTTAAAAAGGAAAAAGGACTCTTTTTGTCAGGGTCCTTTTATTTTGGTAAGTGAAGTAAGAAAAATTGATATAAAGGTGGAATTATATGCCTAAAATTGACAATATGTTAGCAATTCTATGGATGCTTCGTTCAGGTAAAAAAATTACTGCTAAACAAATTTCAGAGAAGTTAGAGATGAATATAAGGACTGTGTATCGTTATATTGATACCATTTCAACAAGTGGAGTACCTATTATTTCAGAACCAGGACATAACGGTGGATACACTTTAATGAACAATTTTATTGAGGCTCCTCTTTTTTTTGATTTTGAAGAGCAAACTTCACTATTTCACGCTGCTGTTTTTGCAGAAGAAGCCGGATATTATGGCGGTGAAGCACTGAATAGGGCCATTTCAAAACTAAGTAAACACTCAAATCAAGAGCAGGAAACAAAGATAAACCAACATATAACCAGTCTTGAAGTAATAAGTCGATTAAGTTCACTCTCTATGGAACCTTTATTGAAGGAGTTGGAGCAGTCCGTAGCTGACGGGTACTCAGTAAAAATTCTTTACCATAAAAGTGCTGAAAAGCAATTAAATGATAGATTAGTCGATCCGTACAGAATTATCTATTGGAATAACAAGTGGTATGTGATTGGATTTTGTCATCTTAGGAATGATATCCGTAGTTTTAGAGTAGATCGAATTGAAAGTCTTATGCAAACTGAGAATACGTTTAATCGGCCGGAAAATTTTTCAGCACGTGACTACTTTATAAAAAACCTTCTTCCAACAATAGAGGATAAAAAAGGGATTATGTCTTTGGTTCTTAATGGGGATAAAAGTGCACTGGATGATATTTGCCAACATTGGTTTTTAGGACATTATGTACAAGAACGGACTTCCAATCAAGCCGTTTTTCTTCTTGTAAAAGATGTGATACATACATATGTACCTTATTTACTTTTACCGTACAATACATCGATTAAAGTGATTGAGCCAATCAGTCTTAAGAAAAGACTTGTTGAAGTTCTGTCGGAATTAATAAAATTTCACCAAGTATGATAACTTCCCTGACGTTAACTGTCAGGGAAGTTTTTTTATAATAGCTATATCAATTGTGAATGGAGTGTTATTGGATGCAATCAACAAAAGCTTTTCTCTATGTCTTTAATACAATGTCGGACTGGGAATATGGATATTTAATTGCTGAACTAAGCTCAGGAAGATATTTCAAAAAAGATGTAGCACCTATAAAAGTGATTACAGTAGGAGCTGATAAGGAAATGATTACTACGATGGGAGGACTGAGCATAAAGCCAGATATTTCCCTTGATGAATGTACTTTTGAGAGTAAAGATCTTTTAATTTTACCAGGAGGGACTACTTGGAGTGAAGAAATTCATAAACCCATTTTGGAAAGAGTTGGCCAAGCCTTAAAGATAGGCACGATTGTGGCTGCCATTTGTGGTGCAGTTGAGGGCCTTGCGAATATGGGATACCTAGATTCTAGAAAGCATACAAGTAATAACTTAGAATATACTAAAATGGTTTGTCCTAATTATAACGGAGAAAAATCCTATGAGATGGGACTTGCGGTTTCTGATGAAAATTTGGTTACAGCATCAGGAGTGGCCCCTCTGGAATTTGCGATGGAAGTACTGAAAAAAATTGATGTATTTTCACAAGATACATTACATTCATGGTATAACCTAAATAAGACTCACAAACCTGAATATTTCTTCCAGTTAATGAATTCAATAAATAATAAATAAATGAAGTAACTAAAAAGCTCAATTTCTCTATTTTGATTGCAGAGAAGTTGAGCTTTTTAATTTGGTATTTCCTTATCGGTGTAAAACGCTTTTTTATCTTAATCGATCTGTTTTACCTAAATAAAACGATATTTACGTGGGATTTGCATGATAGCCAGAAGAATCATGAAACCAACTAGAAGAATCCACAAGAAATTAGAAGGAATTATGAACAGCAATACACCAAATAACATGGCTGTTAAAGAGCTGACTGTTGTTGACTGCTTTGACGGAAGTATATCTTGAAGATAATTATGTACAGTCAATGGCAGCGCCAAAGTAAAAATCGGTATATAAATTGCTGCCATTGAAGCCAGAATTAAGGACGTCGAAAGCACTGCTATTACGAAACCTATTAACGTTGTGAGCGTTCTTCCTACAATTACTTTACCTGAAAAGTAGCCTAATAGCAGGATCATTATAATCGTTAAACATGCACATATCCCCGTATTTAATACAAATGGATCACCTGTGAAGAAAGCAGATAATGAAAAACAAATGAATGAGACGAATGGCAGCAGTAAAATTGAATTATTTTGCACTTTTTCTACATTCATCACATTTGAGAGACTTATAAGAAGCAGTAAGGTAAAAGGAATCGTTAGATACCCCAATTCGATTAGATTTAAATTGCCAAGATTAATATAGCTAACCTCAAGTTTGCCCATCATTATTACTATGAGTGCCGCAAAAATTTGGCTAATCACTTCAAAAACCCTTGTTGATTTTGAAGCTTGAAACAACTTTCCTGTAATTACAATAGCGACGATGTCAATCAGTAGAGCCGTATATAACACATTCTCGCCTCCCCCATTTAAAATGAGAACAATTTTGTCTTAATTTTCATTTTAACATAAAATTCCATATTCATTAATAATAGGATGGTTGAAAAATTTCAATATGGTAAGATCCATAAAAAGAGAGATGCTAATTGCTATACAAATTAGCTCTCCAATTAAGTTTCTATTTTTTATTTTCACTCCTAAAGCTCATTCGACAAAACCCTTTAAAAACCTGGTGGTGACTGTCACCAATCACTTTCTTGCCATATATAATCTTACTTCCTGTGGAACGGTTATGTTCGCACCATTACTGTCTATATAATCTCTCACTTCATCTAGGATAGCCTTTCGCTTATCTTTATCTATTGAATGAAAGTCAGAGTAAGAATTCATCAATCTCAGATATCTATCAGTAGTGTATTCATCATTCCATCTATAAACTTTGTGCACTGGATTACTAAATAAGTTATTGGTTTGAATTTGTGAAATTCTTAGTTTATGCAAATCCTCGGCTTCATCTAAACTTATATAGTCATCAAGCTCAGGAGCATATTTTCGATATATCTTTCTTATTTGATCCTGCATTTCAGTTTTTGGTTCAATAATAGAACCCAAATGCCAGAATACAGCCATCACTCCATTTTTTTTAAGGAGATTGTATCCTTTAGGGTACCCAACCTCCGGCTTAACCCAATGAAATGCTGTAGCTGAAAAAATTAAATTATATATTTCCGGTTTTGTATGAAAATCCTCAAAAGACAAAGGCAAGGCATTAAAATTTTCATAAGTACAATATTTATCTAATAAATATTCTACTTGATTTTCTCCAAGCTCTAATCCGGTAATAGGATATCCATTCTTTACGAAATAATCTGTCGCTTGCCCTGGACCTGAACCTATTTCAAGTACGGATGAATCACTTGTTACCATCGAATATTCAACAATATCTCTAAATAACTCTGTTGGATAACCCGGTCGTGCTATTGCATAATCAGAGATTATATCATTAAAGACATGTTTATTTTCCAAAGTAGCAACCATCCTCTTCTGATTTCATTATTTTAATCTTTGACCATCTGAGACTTGTGATTATTCCATGTTGAGGTCCCTGTCACCTGTAGTGTTAGTTGTCGTAGATTTCTTTTTTCCAGAGCTTTGGGTTTTTGGTGTATTCACTTAAGTCCCTGCCGAATGTTTTTTCGAGTTCGGACCTAGTGTATTCATACGTTTGGACGGGATCGGTTTCAACGATCATCTTCACTTGATCTGCATTATCGATTAAAATCAGACAAGCTGCAGCATTGGTCAGCATTTTATCCTTTAATCCTGATTGTGTGAACGCGTCAAATTGTTTGGAGTTTTTGGAAGCATACGTAATCGTCACTCCGTAAGATGCAGTTTTCGTCTGTAGTGAAATTTCTTTCACCAGTCCTCCCCCAGGCAACGAATGTGCAATCTGGATGACCTTGCTGTTATTCCCCACATATGGGGTCTGTAGTTTAGAAAGATCATACAAATTCATAGTTTCTCCCGCATAAGCAAAATGTTTGGCCGTTCCAGTTTCAGATCCTGCTCCGTTGTGATGCACGGGTTTCAGTGCCGACATGCCGATAAGCACAATGATGAAAAGGGTTGCCAATCCTGCTGCTGCCTGAACAATAACAGGTGTGAACTTCCATGTTCTTTTCGGCTTTGATTCAGTATTCAAAATTTGATTCAACATTTGACCTTTTTCTCTATCCGAAAGGCTTGGTTTAGGAAGATTCTTCAGACGGGATTCCAATCTTGCATCCGTTTCTCTATGCATCATAATCACCTCCTAGTTTTCTTGCCAATGCTTCTTTTGCCCGATAATAGGTAGAGCGGACTTTTTGTGGACTCCAATCCAGAATGGCGGCTGTTTCGTCAACGGAAAATTCCTTGATTCCCCGTAAAATCAAAACGTCGCGGTAGCTCCCCTTTAATTTATGGATGGCGTCGTAAAGCGCCCGGCTGCTTTCATTCATTTCTGCCATACGCTCAGGTGAAGGTCCACCGTTATCAGACTGTAAAAGTTCATGTTGAAAAATGGCGGCCAGTCCGAATCGGGTTCTTCTTTCGCGCCTGATTTTGTCCGTTGCTGCATTTAATGCGATCCTGAAAAGCCATGTTTTAGGTGTGGAGTTTCCGTTGAATGATTTGATTCCGTTGAGTGCTTTTATAAATACCTCTTGTACGAGGTCTTCTGCATCCGATTTGCCCAAACGATAATAAAAATAGTGGTAAAGATCATCGCTGTATTCATAAAACCACTGTGTAATCCGCTCTTTTTCAGTCATATGTCTTCCCCCAATTACCTTCTCAACAACATTAGACGATTCACATCCCATTTTATCGCAGTAAAAATGAAAAAGTTTAGATTCGACAAAATATAACAAAAACCGGGAGGTGCCTGTCACTTTGGCATCTCCCGGTTTCTTTATTGGATGGATTTGATAATGGATTGGAGTGTTTCGTTGTTGATTTTGCTGCTGATGAAGTGCAAATCATATGCTGCTTTCTGGTCTGGCCGGATGAAGAAGACATGTGTTTCTGTCTGCTTTTCTCCGTTCAAGGCATCGGTGGTCAATTTAACGATGACCGTTTTCACCGGGGCACCTTTTACATCTTCTGTCGAAAGCACTTCATGATGATTCGGCAGCAAACTTTGAACATCATCAGAATAGCCAAGTCCATCAATGCCGCCGATTGCCTCGCCGTTTACCTGGAACCCAGCTGAATCAAGACCTTTTTGAATACTCCATTCTTTCGGAACCTGAAGTGAAATGTGGTCAAGCTTCACCGTGTTAAAATAATCCTCTGAAGAGCTTTGAGCTTCTTCTCCATTAGTATCTTTTTGTTCTTCCTTTTGTGAGTTCCCTTCTGCATCTTTTTGATCAAAGCTGCTTTTCTCACTTGCGGATCCATTTTTTGCGTGCTCCTGCACATCTGTCTTTTTCTCAACAGGTGCGGAATCCTGGCTGGAACACGCCGCAAGGCTTAGCGCCAGGAACAGCACCGATAATTTCAAAAACCATTTCATTCCCTTTTCCTTCCTTCTATTTAATGGTCAATGTCAATTCAATCAAACGGAAGTGGCTTCCTTCTTCTGTGTTTTCATTTCTTGTCAGAAGGATATGTTTCCCGTCTTTTGCCCAAGTCGGCATTCCGTCATCAAACTTTCCGCTCACCATATATTTGATCGGACTAGTGGATGGAGTCTGATTTTCCACCTGCTTTTTGACTTCTTTAAGCTGTCTTTTTGAGAATTCATTTTTAGTCAATGTGGTGATTTGACCATTGGTAGTATCGAGAGCCATTACATCCCGATATGTTGCCTGAATTATGGCTGATGGTGCATCTTTTAACTTCAGATTCTCCTCGCGTTTTTGAACAAAGGCGATGAATCTCCCATCCGGCGACCAGGAAGGCTCACTTCCTTCAGTCAGTTTTTCTGCATTCGATCCATCGGAATCAGCTAGCCAAATAAACGTTTCCCCTTCAGCTGATGTCCTCGTAAATGCGATCTTATCTCCCAATGGTGACCAAACAGGGCTGCCACCTTGCGTTATTTTCTTCAGTCCTGAACCATCTGCATTCACTTTCCATACCTCATTTCCCACAACTTTTGCTCCATGCGGTTCAACGATTTTTTCACCAAGTTTTGAAAATAAAAGGGTCTCACCATCCGGTGACCAATTAGGATGTTCATGGAATTCTTCGTTTGAGGGTGGATCTGTCACCTGTTGAAGAACCGTTCCATCTGCATTCATGATCCAGATGCCTTCTTTTCCGTTTTTATAGCCCGCAAAAGCCAACCTTTTACCATCTGGAGACCATGCTGGGTCGTGCATGTATTGAAAGTTATTTAGAGGAAAAACCGTTTTTTCTCCATTTTCCGTCTGTAATCTCCATATTTGATCGTCTTTAGAATAAATGACTTCTTCTCTCCCCATCCCAGGTCTATAGGATGGAGCAAGTGCCGCGCTTTCTCTCAGGTCCGCGATCGTTTTTATTTCGACCACCGATATGTCGGAAGCACCAGCTGGTGGAGTGGCACCAAATGCATTCCATAGGAGCGATAAAGCTACAACCGCAGCAGCCCCGAGCGGCAGCCACTTTCCTGCCGTTTTCCAGCTGAAACTCTTTTTCTTCGATTTCTGTGCAGCCTCTTCCTCACGAATCCGCTTTGATACGCGATCCATAAACGCCTGTGATGGCTCGGACTGCTCGAGCTCCATTGAATGAATCATTTCAGCGGTTTCGAACATTTTTTCTAAATCTTTGTCTGCGGTTATTCCCATCGGATGGATGTCCTGGCGCTCATCATTCAGCCAATCGATGTAGTCAGACAACATTTCTTCTTTATTGAGTGCCATTTATTGATCCCTCCCTGCCGGCATTTGATGCAGCTTATTTTTCATTTTCTCTATTGCCCTGAATTGTATGACCTTCACCGTCGACTCATTTTTCCCAAGCAGGGCTGCCGTTTCCTTGACGGAATGCCCTTGAATGAGTCTGCAGGTGACAACCTTTAATTGATCCTCATTCAAAATCGAAAGGGCCCGTTTGATTTCGTCTTTTTCTTCAATCAATTTCTCCACGTTTTCGCTGCTCGAATGATTTCCTGCTTCCTCACTCAGCGGAAAAATCTGCGCGGTCCCTTTCGTCCGCCATTTATCGATGATTAGATTCTTCGCAATGGTCTTCAGCAACGCAACTACATTAACGCTGCCTTCCTGATAACGCTCGCCTGATCGGATGGCCTTAACAAAAACCTCCTGCGTCAAATCCTCCGCTTCTTCTTTATTTCTCACCCGTGTATAGACATAGGCGAAAATTTCTCGTCCATGCTCCCGCCAAATCAATTCCCAATTCACAGTACTGTTCCCCTTTAAACGTTTAATGGTGTTGACCAGTCTATTATGAAAAACGAACGGATATCCAAAAAGTTACATAAGAATAATTTCTTCACAAAAAAACGCCGGAACCCCGGCATCTTAAATTGGTTTATTTGATTTTTTCTCCTTCAGAAAAACCTGAAAATCAAGATAAAAAAATCCCTAAATGGAGTACCGAAGCCTCTTAAGCCAATCCCTTACAAGACTCTGCACCAATTCCCTTTTGTCGAATTGCAGCATGTGCCCGGCATCCTCGAGCACAGCAAATGTACCATTAGGGAATTTGTCCATTAACTTCATTTGATTTCTCCAGCCGGCCACAGTATCTTTTCTGCCTAGCATAAACAAAGCCGGCTGTGTCCATAACTCTTGTGTAGAAAATGGCTCCTCCTGCAAAAAGTATCTCTCTTTTCCCCAATCGGAGGTCAAAAATTCACGATTAGCCAATTCACGCCCAGGCTGGATCTCAGCAAGAAAATGGGTCAAATTCTTTTTTGTCAGCCTGATCATCAACGTTTCCATTGCAGCCTTGATATCCTCATCTACTCCCTCAAACCAGT
This sequence comes from Falsibacillus pallidus, assembly GCF_003350505.1. NCBI lineage: Bacteria > Bacillati > Bacillota > Bacilli > Caryophanales > Bacillaceae > Falsibacillus > Falsibacillus pallidus. The sequence continues at coordinate 312,741 of NZ_QQAY01000002.1, read as the reverse complement.
CATCTTCCCGTTCAACGACGACTTTCTCCGGAGCTGAAAATTCTCGATTGTGGACAGCAGGTGCGAGCAGGCATATTCCTTTCGCCCGATCCGGCATATAATGCATGATCCCTTGCGCCAAGTAGCCTCCATATGAAGATCCGACAAGGGCAAATGATTTTTGATCAAACGTTTGATTAACAAAATCCAGCAAATTTTGCACACTATCATCAGTGGAAGTAAAAGTATCCGTGATGCTACTTTTCCCATGTGCAGGCAGATCGACATACACCCTCTGGAATCCACTCAGCTGATCAAATATCGGTTCCATCCATGCTTTCATGGACCGATGATCCGTTCCCATGGCATGCAAAATCAACAGTGGGAAGCCTTCCCCTGCTGTTTCATAATGAATGATACCTTTTTGTACATGACAATTCATGTAAACCCCTCACAATATCATTATGTATAACTATTAAGTTTCGCTGAAAAACTATTTTTTCCTTCAAATTAAAAAACCACAGCAGCAAGTACTGTGGATGCGGCTTTTGGAGGTGGTTCCCTCAACCTGCGCTTTCATCTGTAGTTTTCTTTAATCTTATCCGCTGATTCAAAAGCTTGACACTTGTTCCCCCAAGTGCGGCAGAAACACCATTTATGAGAACAGCAGTCAATGCGGTATTTACGGCTTCAATGGAAAATGTGTAGATAAATCCGAACATCATACTTAAAAATACCATCAAAAGAACACTCAGCTTAGGGTAAAAATACAAGGATGCACCGGTCAAAAGAAATACAAATGATCCGATCACCAAAAAATGATTGCCTGTATCCACTGCCGTTTCCACATCCACACCACCTTTTAAAAAATCCGTTCCATTCAGATACTCATTTAATTAGACGCGGAAAAAGTGAAAAAAGTTTCGGGAATTTCTTCTTTTCTATTTTTTAAATTTTTACACAACCCTTGTGGTATAATATGGGTAAGGTGAAAGAATTAGGGGGTGCAGCATGAACTATATATTATGGGCAGTCTTGGGATATGCCGTTATCAATCTCATTTTCCTCCCTGTTCAATATCTTTATGTCCGTGGCATGGAAGACGAGCAAAAGAGATTGAATAAGAAACAAGGGAAAATGTACGATGACATGGAAGCCGGTGAACTGGTTCTTCATTACGGTGCACAGGGCAATATGCTATTCCTTCCAGCCAATGTCCTTGCCGGTTTTATCTATAAAATCCGACATCCAAAAAATTAATCGACGAACAGCAGCCTCTTTATAAGGGCTGTTTTTTATTTCGCTAAATCTTTTCTCATTTCCTGCAAAAATAAAAAAAGACCCAATCCTGTTTTGGATTCGGTCTCCCTTTTTCTCATTAAACTTCTGGTGTCGGCGTCGGTTTTGCGTATCCTGTCTTGTATTGCTGATCAATCATCGCACGGATTTGTTTTACACTCATGCCCTGCTGCTTCGCTTGAATGGCTTTTTCAGCAATGTCGAGGCAGACGCCGCATTTTGTTCCATGATCATCCCAAACGACTGACCCGTCTTTGTGGTTTTCATGAATGTAGCAATCGTAGTTGTTCATATGTCCCACTGATTCCCCGCAGCCGCAATAGCATGGGATTTTTTCAAGCAGCTCCCTGTTCTGGGCAACCGCCAAATAGATATCCTGCATTTTCTGCGGCTTATTTTTCATGAAGCTCGGCAAAATAGTTGCTGAACTTGTCGCTTCACGGATATCTCCATGGTTCATAGCTTCCATTGCATTATGATCACCATGAGCGGCCTGCTCTCCATTGTTTTTTTGAGAAGGATTTTTCGCTTCATGATTTGCACAAGCTCCCAATAAGGCGAGCGGGAAGATCAATGTAAGAAAAAGTACTTTTCGCATGTAAAAATTCGCTCCTTGTTCATTTTGTAGTATTTTAGCATGAATCTTCTGATTAGACCCAACACCATTATGGACAACTTTTAACATTTTCATGACTATCATAGAAGAAAAAGGGATTCCTATGTTTTTGTCGAATGGTAGTCAAATGGTTTATGGAAAGGAGTTTACATATGATTACTTATCCATTATTAAAAGCGAACACGGTGATTGGCATTACCGCCCCCTCTTCCGGTGTACCAGAGGAACTGCACTCCCTAGTCAAACAGGCTTGCAGCAAACTGGAGAATGAAGGATTTAATACGATAATCGGGGATACGGTTTGGAAGCAAGAAAAAGCAAAATCCTCTCCGGCCACTAAAAGAGCCGCAGAGTTCATGGAAATGATGCAGGAGGATGCAGTCGGCCTCATCATCCCGCCATGGGGAGGAGAGCTGCTGATTGAAATAATCGAAAAATTGGATTTTGATAATATCAACCCAAAGTGGATTTTGGGCTACTCCGATACGAGTGTCTTGCTTCTGGCCATCACATTAAAAACAGGGATTGCCACGGCACATGGAGTCAACCTCATTGACATGCGCGGAGAATACACCGATGAAACAACGGTGATGTGGCATAAAGTATTAACGACCGAAAAGGATGGAATGGTTGTTCAGGCCTCCTCCTCTTTCTATCAGCACAAATGGGATCACGAAAACCCTTCTCCTTGCGTGTTCCATTTGACGGAGAAAACGGAATGGAAGACCGTTTCTGAAAAAGAGGAACACTTTAAAGGAAGGCTGCTCGGTGGATGCATTGATGTTATCCGCCACCTTATAGGGACACCGTATGGTGAAGTAGCAGCGTTTCGCGACCAACATATCAATGGTGAGAACGTCATTTGGTATTTAGAAAACTGCGAAATGAATACGACCGATTTGAGAAGATCCCTCATTCAAATGAAGCTCGCTGGCTGGTTTGAAAATACTAGCGGCATTCTGTTTGGCCGAAGCAGCGCCAACCAGCCGGTGAATGGCTACACAGCTGAAGATATTTATCAGGAACTTGCAGATGAATTCGGCATTCCCATCATCTATGACGTGGATTGCGGGCATGTCCCTCCTCAGATTACTTTTGTGAACGGTGCGTATGCTGAAGTGGAAGTGAAGGATGGGAAAGGGAAAATAGTTCAGCATTTTAAATCATGATAGTGTTAATTTTCAATGGTAATTTCATTTAAACCTATGTAAAAACGCTTGGATTTCTCTAAGCGTTTTTACTTTTTGTGTTAACCTTTCTAGGATATGTTTTATTCCCTCTCTAAAATAATTAAAAAAATTATTATAAATATTGAGCAAAACCTCTCTTTGTTCTATCTAATAGTAAGGAGGAGGAAAAAGAAGTGAAACTAACTGCCCTGCTAAATACAAATATTCATAAAAAGAAAGGATTGGTTGCATTAGCTAAAATCGGCGACAATGAAGCATTTTCTACATTAATTCATGAAAACAAAAGAAACCTTTATCGCATAGCAAAGGCCATGCTTTATCAAGAGCTGGATATAGAGGATGCCATTCAATATACAATCCTCAGTGCTTATCAAAATATTAAAAAACTAAAAAAAGACGAATATTTTCGTACATGGCTCATTCGAATTCTCATTAATCATTGCAACAATATCTTAAGGTTAAGAAAAAGAACCATCTCTCTCGAGGAATTAAGTTTTCCGTCGGCATCGTATGAAGATACATATAAAGATATGGACTTACAAGAAGCCATTTTCTCCTTAAAAGAAGACCTTCGGATAGTCATTATTCTTTTCTATTATGAAGACTTGCCTTCAAAAGATATAGCCAAGCTTTTAAAAGTCCCCGAAGGAACAGTGAGATCGAGATTATCGATTGCAAGAAAATTTCTTCAAAAACAATTAAATTTGGAGAATGAGAATATGGATACGGAGGATATTTAAATATGAATCATTTTATAGACAAAAAAATCAAAGAGGAGCTATCTAAAAATCTTATTACCCTGCCTAGTGATTTAGATAGTAAGATTCATAAAACAATAGCCAGTCTCCCAACTAAAAAGAAACGGAGGATTGAATGCTATCTATTACCGATTGCAGTCAGCTTATGTCTTCTCATCCTGTCAGTTTTTAATGTACCTACTTTCGCTAACATTTTTCCGATTTTGACTTCATTAGAGAAGTTTGTTCATATCGGTGGAAACTATGAAAAGATTTCAGATAACACATTTTTTTCCTCTTCTGTAAATGGAGATAAGCTAACCATTACGAATACAATATTTGACGGATTCCAATTAATGGTTTCCTATAAATTGGAGAGTAATAAGCCATTAAACGAAAAACCCAGCATGAATACTGACAAGACCACACTAAGCGGGAAAGGCGTAGATGGAAAACCAGACGAACAGAGAGAATATGGAGAATTCACGGATAAACTTCATAAGAAATATAATGGGGTTATCTTATTTACGTTGAAATCAGGCAATTTCACTTCAGATTTCAATAGTAATGGCCGTATTGATTTAGGAGAAAAAATGTTAAATGATCAACAGATTAATGTGAATCATATTCCTGATAAATTTTCACTAAATCTTGAACTCAAAAATATTCACGAAGAAGCAAGCGATTCAGACTGGTCCATGACCATTCCTATCACAAGTGAAAAAGCAAAAGGAAATGTGAAAGAAATAAACATTAATAAGAACATCTCGGCTATTCCGGGTACCAAAGTGGAGAAAATCATATTGACACCAATTAGACTTTATATCCAAAGTATTGTAAACGAGGATTCGGCCTTTTTAGATTATCTTGTCGTCGATGATCAAGGTAAATCACTAACATGGCTTGGCGGTCAATCAGCCGGGCATTATAAAGGAAAACAGCGAGTACTAAGTTATTATGCCAACGATGATGTTAATCTAAAAAATTTAACTCTTATTCCATTCAAACTAAATAAATCAGTCAATGAAAACCAGTCAAATGCACAGTCTATAGAATTAAATTCTAATAGAAAAACAATCATTCCATTAGACAGTAAAAGAAACATAACTATTACTAAGGCCCTAGAAAAAGACGGCAAGACCTATCTTTATTACGAATCACCTTATCCTATAAATCATTACCTTCCATTTGTACTTATCGATAAAAATCAAAAAGTACTGATTCGAGACCTTGAGGAAAGTATTTCTGCTTCCAAAGAAAATCAATCCGTTTTAGTTTACAACCAACCTCTTTTAAACAAAGATATAAAAGTACAAAATGTAAATACGATCTATTATGACAAGGCATATAAAGTCACTCTTTCAACAAAATAAAAAAATGGCACAAAAATAGAAAAAGGAAGTTCCAAAGAAATCACATAGGAACTTCCTGTTAATTAAGGAATGAACATTTTCGATGATTTTGATAATTAAAATGATGAACAAAAATAAGCAATTGGACAATCCAGGCACAAGGTTCCAAATCAATTTCTTTGAACGCATTTTGTTAGCGATCAATGGTCTGCGCTGGATTACAGGAATCAGGAAAAATAGAATGACTATGATTAAAATGAATAGGTCGAAGATCATTGTACCTGATCCGCCGCTTTCGTCATCTGTCACACTTTCCTGCTTGGAGGACTCTTTTTTTCTATTTAGTGGAAGATGCATTCTTCTCCGTTTTTTTCTCCTGTTTACCCCAATAGTTGTATCTATTTGTTCTTCCTACTTCTTCTCTTCCTCAGATGATTTTTCGACAGTTGTGCTTGCTTCTGCCATCTTCGGCTTTAAGGATGCGTACATGCCGCGGTATTTGTCTTTTGCATCATCCATGGCTGCACAGATTTTATCCTCATATTTATAGGTTCCATAATCGTAGAAATTCTTTACCAACCCTGCTTTTGTGTCAGCTCCTGTTCGAGTTTCCCATTGACTAACACCCGAGCAGTCGGCCTCATCATCCCGCCATGGGGAGGAGAGTTGCTGATTGAAATAATCGAAAAATTGGATTTTGATAAAATCAACCCAAAGTGGATTTTGGGCTACTCCGATACGAGTGTCTTGCTTCTGGCCATCACATTAAAAATAGGGATTGCCACGGCACATGGAGTCAACCTCATTGATATGCGCGGGGAATACACTGATGAAACAACGGCCATGTGGCATAAAGTATTAACGACTGAAAAAGATGGAATGGTTGTTCAGACCTCCTCCTCTTTCTATCAGCCCAAATGGGATCACGAAAACCCTTCTCCTTGCGTGTTCCATTTGACGGAGAAAACGGAATGGAAGACCGTTTCTGAAAAAGTGGAACACTTTAAAGGAGGGCTGCTCGGTGGATGCATCGATGTCATCCGCCACCTTATTGGGACGTCATATGGAGATGTAGCAGCGTTTCGCGAACAACATATCCCTGGTGAGAACGTCATCTGGTATTTAGAAAACTGCGAAATGAATACGACCGATTTGAGAAGATCCCTCATTCAAATGAAGCTCGCTGGCTGGTTTGAAAATACTAGCGGCATTCTGTTTGGCCGAAGCAGCGCCAACCAGCCGGTGAATGGCTACACAGCTGAAGATATTTATCAGGAACTTGCAGATGAACTC
>NZ_QQAY01000001.1:672521-685725 GCF_003350505.1 Falsibacillus pallidus | reverse complement strand
CAGCTGACGGATACTAATCGATCGAGGACTTAACCACATTTGGTTGATTCCGGTTTAACATGTCACTTACTCTTTATCTAGTTTTGAGAGAACAATTTTTTTAAAAATTTCTCTTGAAAAAAGCCCATAAGCATTATACAATAATACTTGTCCTTTAAAAGGTCCGGTGATTAAGGCGAAGAGGTCACACCCGTTCCCATACCGAACACGGAAGTTAAGCTCTTCAGCGCCAATGGTAGTTGGGGGTTTCCCCCTGCGAGAGTAGGACGTCGCCGGGCTTGTATGATTCCGCAGTAGCTCAGTGGTAGAGCTATCGGCTGTTAACCGATCGGTCGCAGGTTCGAGTCCTGCCTGCGGAGCCATAATATGGAGAGCTGTCCGAGAGGTCGAAGGAGCACGATTGGAAATCGTGTAGACGGTCAACGCTGTCTCAAGGGTTCGAATCCCTTGCTCTCCGCCATAACATATTGGCCCGTTGGTCAAGCGGTTAAGACACCGCCCTTTCACGGCGGTAACACGGGTTCGAATCCCGTACGGGTCACCATAGTTTTTACTCATCAGTAAAAACAACATATGATACATATCGGAGGATTAGCTCAGCTGGGAGAGCACCTGCCTTACAAGCAGGGGGTCGGCGGTTCGATCCCGTCATCCTCCACCATAGATTTTTTCCGCAGCGAAGCGAAGGGAAATAATCTAATATTATTGTCGCGGGGTGGAGCAGTCTGGTAGCTCGTCGGGCTCATAACCCGAAGGTCGCAGGTTCAAATCCTGTCCCCGCAATTAGCTTCAAAATAATGAAAGTTATTTTGCTGAAGCAAAAAACTTTGGTCTGGTAGTTCAGTTGGTTAGAATGCCTGCCTGTCACGCAGGAGGTCGCGGGTTCGAGTCCCGTCCAGACCGCCATTTACTTTTTGGCAAAGAACTTAATTTGAGGCTTGGTAGCTCAGTCGGTAGAGCAATGGACTGAAAATCCATGTGTCGGCGGTTCGATTCCGTCCCAAGCCACCATTTTTAAAATATACATGCCGGTGTAGCTCAACTGGTAGAGCAACTGACTTGTAATCAGTAGGTTGGGGGTTCAAGTCCTCTCGCCGGCACCATGCAGGTTCAGCAATTTCATAGTGGAGGGGTAGCGAAGTGGCTAAACGCGGCGGACTGTAAATCCGCTCCTTCGGGTTCGGCAGTTCGAATCTGCCCCCCTCCACCAGTTTTTTTCTTCAAGAAAATAAACATCTATATAGGGGCATAGTTTAACGGTAGAACAGAGGTCTCCAAAACCTCCGGTGTGGGTTCGATTCCTACTGCCCCTGCCAATTAAATATTAATAATGGCGGTTGTGGCGAAGTGGTTAACGCATCGGATTGTGGTTCCGACACTCGTGGGTTCGATTCCCATCAGCCGCCCCATTTTTATTAGCACATTTGTGAATCATACAGCATATATTATTATTGGGCTATAGCCAAGCGGTAAGGCATCGCACTTTGACTGCGACATGCGTTGGTTCGAATCCAGCTAGCCCAGCTTGCGGAAGTAGTTCAGTGGTAGAACACCACCTTGCCAAGGTGGGGGTCGCGGGTTCGAATCCCGTCTTCCGCTCCAATTAAATGGCGCCATAGCCAAGTGGTAAGGCAGAGGTCTGCAAAACCTTTATCACCGGTTCAAATCCGGTTGGCGCCTCCATAAGAACTTGCCGGTGTGGCGGAATTGGCAGACGCGCACGACTCAAAATCGTGTTCCTCTGGAGTGCCGGTTCGACCCCGGCCACCGGTATCATAGAAAGCACTCTTGATCATTCAAGAGTGTTTTTTATTTTTGTTATGATTATTTGATTTTGAAGGTAGTTTCAATCATATAGGATTCAATATGACATGAGAGCATTCTTTAATTTTACCAGTAGAACTCTTGACGATTTTTATTATTTTATGATAATATAATTCTTGTCTGACCAACACATTTCTCATTATGCCGGTGTGGCGGAATTGGCAGACGCGCACGACTCAAAATCGTGTTCCTTCGGGAGTGCCGGTTCGACCCCGGCCACCGGTATCAATAATGATCATTATGAAAGAACTCCAATTATGATTGGGGTTCTTTTTTTGCATTATAAGAAGGGAGCTCTGATAGTTCAGAGCTTCCCTTTGTGTGATGAATTATTTTTCAATGGGGACCTCAGTTTTGGTTCGACTTTCTTCAATAATGACGCTTTTGACTATATCGGAGATTTTTTTATCCATTTGGATGACATATGACCTTGGTGTTGCATTTGCAATGCAGGCGTCTGCTTGGGTTGTCAAGGGGATAGTCAATGTTTTATTGTCAGGGCTTTTCTTAATATAGTCAATATTAAAAGGACAGCTGCCAGATTCTATGACTCCAATGAAAAAAGCAGTATTCTTATTAAAGTCTATCTTGGTGGCTTTATCTTTAAAGGCGAATTGCTCCCAAGTTTTTTTATAGTCAGATTGGTTTTCAATTTTTTTTTTACTAAATATAAATAAGAAGGTGTCTCCTTACTTTCAAATGCAATATCTCTAAAGTTGGAAGGGAGTGTTTTCTCACTGGCAATCATTTTAAATGGAATGTGATCTTTATTTGATCCATTGCTGCAGCCGAATATGAATAAGATCGATAATAGCATAGAAAAGCAGATTAATAATTTGTGTTTTTTAATCATGGAATCACTCCTTTATGCTTTGACGAGTTATTTTTTTAAAAAGTTTCATTTGGAAGAATGGCTTGAGTGATTAATCTGTTTCACATAAAATGGAAGTATTAAAAAAGAGGGGAGCTGAGATATGTTTTTAAAACAACGAAAGATACCGATTGAATTAGAGGTTTACAATTATCTACAAGCAAGAACTGACTTTTCCGAGGACGAAAACAATTATTATGGAAACCTGGCAAAAGGATTTTTAGGCGAGGTGCAATTTGATGAATGGCTGCAGGAAGGTTCAATAAATTTGCTGATTTTATGCGATTTATTATTTGAAGTCACCCATACCACATTTCAGATTGATTCTCTTGGAATCGCTCATAATAAAATCTATCTCTTTGAAATCAAAAATTACGAAGGGGATTTTTATCTGGAGGCTGACCGTTGGTATACGATGGGGCATAACGAGATAAAAAGTCCTGTTCTTCAGTTGAAAAGAAGTGAATCCTTGCTGCGGCAGTTTCTTAAAGACATTGGTGTTATGCTGCCCATTGAATCCTGCATTATCTTCATGAACCCGGAATTTCATTTATACAACTCCTCTCGAGAACTTCCCATCGTTTTCCCCAGTCAGCTCAATCGATTTAAGAATAAACTTCATGTGCTGCCTGCCGTACCGCGTACCTCTCATCAAATTGCTCAAAAAATCGTTTCCCATCATATGAATAAATCCCGATTTACAAGAGTACCTGCTTATCAATTTGATCAGTTGAGAAAAGGAATTGTCTGCTGTAACTGTGGGTCTATTGCGACCAGGCTAGTTCACAAAAACGCATTAGGCTGTGATGATTGTCAAAGTAAAGAAGAAGTTGATGCTGCGGTGCTTAGGAGTGTTCAGGAATTCAGGCTGCTTTTTCCTGAACGTATGATTACGACCACTGCCATCTATGAATGGTGTGGCATGGTGGTTTCGAGAAGAGCTATATGCCGAATATTAAAGCACCATTTTTTATTAGTAGGAAAGGGTAAGTCCTGCCATTATCAGGTGGAATAATACCATATGAACAGGAAAATCGAACAGTTGCCTTACAAAGTGTTCAATTCGGTTCTTAATGAACACGAACTCAAGCAACTAGCTTACCAATGTGTCTGAATCACCTCTGAATGAACACGAAAAATCATATTCATCGAAATAAAGTGTTTAAAATAATCATCAATGAACACGAACCCCACTCTAGAACTTCTCAAAGTGTCCAAATATTCCCCAATTGAATAAATAGACTCCTAAAATCAGGGGTCTATTTTCATCATTCGACAAAAGTCGGGTCGTGACAGCCACCTTTTGTAAAATTTCCATAACCATATTGACACCAATTGAAAAAATATGATATTAAATAAATGGGATTAGCACTCTTGTGGCATGAGTGCTAAAATAAGATGAAGAATGTCAATCTGAAAGGGGATTTCTATGGAAAAGATGCAGTTTAAGGCAGAATCTAAAAGACTATTAGAAATGATGATCAACTCCATTTATTCGCAGAAGGAAATTTTTCTGAGAGAGTTGATTTCCAATTCGAGTGATGCGATCGATAAGATTTATTATAGGGCTTTGACAGATGAATCTCTCAGCTTCAATAAAGAGGACTACTACATAAAGGTTATTGCTGATAAGGACAACCGCACGCTGATGATCCGTGATACCGGAATCGGAATGACGAAGGACGAGCTTGAAGAGCATCTGGGTGTGATTGCGAAAAGCGGATCCTTGGCATTCAAGACGGAGAATGAAGCAAAGGACGGCCATGATATCATCGGGCAATTCGGTGTGGGCTTCTATTCAGCGTTTATGGTTGCAGATGTCGTGACTGTAAGGACCAAGGCTCTCGGAAGCGACACGGCCTATCAGTGGAAATCTGAGGGCGCTGACGGCTATACGATCGACACATGTGAAAAAGATGGAGTCGGTACGGAAATCATTTTAACCATCAAAGAGAACACAGAAGATGAATCCTATGATGAGTACTTAGAAGAATATCGTCTGAAAGCGATTATCAAGAAATACTCCGATTTCATCCGCTACCCAATCAAAATGGATGTGACGGGTAGAAGGCCGAAAGAAGGCAGCGAGGATGAGTTTGAAGATTATACGGAAGAACAGGTCATCAACAGCATGGTGCCGATCTGGAGGAAGAATAAGAATGAATTGAAGGATGAGGACTACGAGAATTTCTATAATGAGAAGCGCTACGGGTTCGACAAGCCATTAAAGCATATCCACATCAGCGTGGACGGGGCTGTCCGCTACAATGCGATCCTGTTCATTCCGGAGCAGATTCCATTCGACTACTACTCCAAGGAGTTCGAAAAGGGGCTTGAGCTGTATTCGAACGGTGTATTGATCATGGAGAAATGTGCGGATCTTTTGCCTGACTATTTCAGCTTTGTGAAAGGGATGGTGGATTCTGAGGACCTGTCCTTGAACATTTCACGTGAAATTCTTCAGCAGGATAAGCAGTTGAAGCTGATTGCAAAGAATATCAAAAATAAAATCAAAAACCAGCTGCAAGCGATGATGAAGGATGACCGCGAAAAGTATGAGGAATTCTTCAAATCTTTTGGCAGACAGTTGAAGTTCGGTGTATACAGCGATTTTGGCAGCAATAAGGACGACTTGAAGGACTTATTGATTTTCTACTCTTCCAAAGAGAAGAAAATGGTCTCGTTAGCTGAATATGTTTCAAGGATGCCTGAAGACCAAAAGTACATCTATTATGCTTCCGGTGAATCCTATGAGCGGATCGAGAAGCTTCCTCAGACAGAGATGGTAGCGGATAAAGGGTATGAAATCCTCTATTTCACAGAGGATATCGATGAGTTTGCCATCAAGATGCTCATGAACTATGAGGACAAAGAGTTCAAATCCGTTTCAAGCGGAGACCTGGGTCTTGATGCTGACGACAAAGAGAAGGATGAAAAAGAAGATGCTTCCGAAAACAAGGAATTATTTGAAGCGATGAAAGATCTTCTTTCTGACAAAGTGAAGGCTGTCCGTGCATCGAAGCGCCTGAAATCACATCCAGTCTGTTTGACGGCAGAGGGTGAATTGACCATCGAAATGGAAAAAATACTCCGAGCTATGCCGGATGCCCAAAATCAACAGATCAAAGCAGACAAAGTGCTTGAAATCAATGTGAACCATGAGGTATTCAAGTCCTTGAAGGATTCATTTGAAAATGATAAAGAGAAACTGGCATTGTATACGAACCTTCTATATAGCCAGGCTTTGCTGATCGAGGGACTGCCGCTGCACGATCCGGTTGAATTCTCCAACGATATTTGCAAAGTGATGGTATAAACGTTTAGAGAGGCCGTCTTCGGATGGTCTCTTTTTATGTTAAATTAGTTCAATATTTTGTAAAACGAAAGGATTCATTTTTGTAGTATGATGGAATGTGGAAGGGGGGAGCGCCATGATGTTAGTAGGCAGCAGTTTGCTGGCAGCCATCATTTTTTTTATTATACAAAAGCGATTGTTCATCCATTATCAAGTACAGACTGCATCAGCTGCGTTTATTATGGCCATGGGCATCCTGCTGAATGAAATGTTCGACCGATTGGAAGCATTCTCACCAGTCATCAGCACTGCCGGCTGCTTCGTTTTAACAGCTGCATGGTTCTATATTGCGATTGCTGTCCTTTCAACTGTCCGGAATCGGAAGTTCTATCGGAGCCATATGGAAGCTCCGTTGAATATATTTGCTGCGGGAACCTGGATTGCATCGACCTCAGTGGTCCTGCTGGCGTTGAACCATCGTTTTCCTTTATACACAAAGGCATTTGAAGTCATGCAAATTTTGAATTGGCTATTATTGATTTTTTATCTGGCAGCAGCCATTTTTTATATGAAAAACTTCAGGATCAACCGATTTTATGCTGAAGCGCATGGCATCATCCTGCTCATGACGGTCAGCATTCAATCTGTTGTCATCGCGAATAGCGCTTTTTTTCAAGCAGGCTGGATCCATTCCATCCAATCCGTTCTTTATCTTTTCGGGACGGTGCTTTACTTGATCATATTTGCATTATTGCTAAATCGATACATCCGATTGAAGAATTGGACCATTACGGAAGATTGGAAAAATACAAATTGCATCATTCATGGAGCGGTTTCCATTACAGGTGCTGCCGGAATCTTATCCGGTACGATCACAATGAAGTCAGCTGCAGCCATCTGGCTTGTAGCGGTGCTGTTGTTTGCAGCAGTGGAAATTATTGAATGCATACGAGCGGTCAAACGCGTGAAGAAGTATGGCTGGGGAAGAGGACTTGGCGTCTATCATGTTTCGCAATGGGCGAGGAATTTCACATTCGGGATGTTTCTGTTTTTTACGATGAAATTAAACGGACATCTGGATGGGACCTTGCTTGTTATCCATGATCTCATCCTCGGAGTGGGGCCTTGGGTTGTCGGAGCACTATTCTTAATTGAGTGTCTGCTCTTTGTGAATCAAGTGATTGAGCAATACAGCAAAACAAGCGATAAAGGTTTATCAATATAATAATTTTGGTGCGAAAGATGTTGTCAAAAGTCGAATAATCCTTGCTATCTAGCGAAAAAGAAAAGCAACTCCACTTTTTAAAGTTATTTTAAAAAATGGGTTGCTTTTTGTAAAAAATATTACTATAATAATAAATGTGTTAAGAAAAGCAACAAAACAATATATGCGGGTGTAGTTTAGTGGTAAAACCTCAGCCTTCCAAGCTGATGATGAGGGTTCGATTCCCTTCACCCGCTCCATACATAGTGTATTAACGCAGTGTTTCGTTTCAACAGAGAACGAGGCATTGCGTTTTATTTATGTTCCAGGGGAAAAAGCGGGGGCAGAACAGCCTGCCACCTGCTTTATGCGCGAAAAATGCTTGTCTATGAACCGGACGGCTTACCTTATGCGCGAAACCCATATGCCTATGCGCCGGTAAAAGGTGCTTATGCGCCAAAACCCTTTGCCTATGCGCCAGCGCCAATATTCCGTGGGCATTTCTTTGTGTAGCTCCGCTTTTCTCATTCACAACCAATGACTTTAAATGTAGCTTCCCCGCCGTTGATTTGAGTGAACATATTCATCAAGGATTCCGTCAGCGCCTTGCATTCCTCCATTGGAAGTGAGGGACGAAGGAAAATGATCTGCACGGCATTCTTAGTGCCGGGAACGACATTCGCTTTTTTGGAATCGACAAATGCGCTTCCGAATGGCCCGTCGTTGTCCGAGGCTAAAATCAGATTCTCGAGTGAATTCATTCTTCCGTTCAAGCCTTCATATTCCTCTCCCGGGCGGCCAGTCCGAATCGTGATGTCCCCATCTAATTGATCTGCATCATACAACCCGATTGGCACCTGGTATTGCAGGGAGAAGAAATTATTCAGATCCGTTCCGGAGTTGATGGAAGGCAGGTAGTTCTGTTTCGCGATCCTTCTATATAATGCCTCTGCCGCATGGCGGTATCGGTTTGGATCTTTGCCGTCGCTTTTGAAAACCTGGCGCCATTCTTTTATTCCTGGTACCTCTGTGACAGGCTTTTCTTCTAAGTCAAAAAAGATGGACTCTTGGAATAGCTGCAAGCGGCCTTTTAGCATTTGTGGAGAATCGCCGATTTCAATTCCCCTATATTCAATAACCCCAGCTTTAAACCTGAGAATCTTTTGACAGAGATCTTTTTCTACACTAAATTCCAACACTCCCACCTCCAAATTTCATTAAAAATAGTTTATCATAGAGAACGATTGGAAATCATTCATTCAAACCGGCTCAATTGAGCATCGGATATATATAAAACATGAGAGGAGGAAAACTCATGGACTTTCAGCAGCTGAAAGAGGATATCATTTCGTATAGCAAGAATATCGGCATCGATAAAATCGGGTTTACGACAGCATCGGCATTCGATGAAATGAAGAATCGATTGAGAAGGCAGGAAGCGCTCGGCTATCAATCTGGCTTTGAAGAGCCTGACATCGAGAAGCGGGTGCATCCCGACTTGATTTTTGACGGCCCGCAATCGATCATTTCCATCGCCCTTGCCTATCCATCGAAAATGAAGGACGCCCCCCAAAGCAAACGGGGAGAGCGGAGGGGTATTTTCTGCAGGGCCTCATGGGGGACAGACTACCATGTCCTGTTAAGGGAAAAGCTTTCGATGCTCGAAGAATATATTCTTTCCCGGGTTCCTGAGGCGAGATTTAAGTCCATGGTGGATACCGGAGAGCTTGTCGACAGGGCTGTTGCCGAACGAGCGGGGATTGGCTGGAGCGGGAAAAACTGCGCCATCATCACTCCTGAATTCGGATCATACGTCTATCTTGGGGAAATGATCTCCAATCTTCCGTTTGAACCGGACGAGCCGATGGAAGACCGCTGCGGCACATGCAATAAGTGCATCGATGTCTGTCCGACAGGGGCCCTTGTGGAAGGCGGGCAGCTGGATGCCCAGAAATGCATCGCGTTTTTGACTCAGACAAAAGGATTCCTTCCTGATCAATTCCGGACGAAAATTGGGAATAGACTTTACGGATGCGACACATGCCAGACAGTCTGCCCTGAAAATAAAGGGAAGGATTTTCACTTGCATGCTGAAATGGAGCCGGATCCGGAAATCGCCAAGCCCCTTTTGAAGCCGCTTCTTTCCATCAGTAATAAGGAATTCAAGGAACGCTACGGACATGTGTCGGGATCATGGAGGGGCAAGAAGCCAATTCAGCGAAATGCATTGCTGGCCCTTGCCCATTTTAAAGATGAGACCGCCGTACCTGATATTATCAATGTCCTTGAACACGACGTCCGGCCGGTCATGAGAGGAACTGCTGCGTGGGCACTCGGTAAAATCGGCGGTGAGGAAGCCAAAGCAGTTTTGACGAAAGCCCGTGAGCGAGAAAAAGATGAAGAAGTCATAGAAGAGATTGAAAAGGGATTGGCGTTTTTCAATTGAGGTAATAGATAGGGGGCAATTTGTCCCCATTCAAAAGAGGAGCACACTGCTTCTCTTTTTTAGTTGTGTTGACCCAACTCCCATCATATGTATGAAGGGAGGAGGGATCTTCATTGAAGGAACAATTACAAAGGCTTTTACAAAATAGAGTGGATGGCAGTGTAGCGGATCATAATGAAAGCGGCTGCGCCAAAATAGAAAAAAAGAAGGAGCAGTGCAGCACGAGGTCGGCTGAAATCATTAAAACAAACGGCACGGGAAGGCTGAAAACGAAGCAGGAGGACGGTTACTACACGATTTTTCACTACGATGTCCATATGCAATACTTGATCAAACAGAAAAGCTTGATCTATATGGAAGAGGAGATCGAACATCGAAGAGCGGTCTTTTATCAGGACCAGCTGATTGAAGATGAGGAGATGGACTACCCGGTGGATGAGGAAAATCCTTTCCCGGTGATGGAAGAGGATGTGGAATATCGTTCAAGCTACCAGTATGATCGTCTGAAAGCGGCCCAATATGCTGAGAAATGGTGGAACAGCTACAATCCTGCATACAAAAAGTTCGAAGTTGACTGCACCAATTTCATTTCCCAATGTCTTCGTGCAGGCGGTGCTCCGATGAGGGGCTATCCAGGACGGGGCAAGGGCTGGTGGATGCAGAACAGCAATTGGAGCTACAGCTGGGCAGTGGCCAATTCCCTTCGCTGGTATTTGTCGTCTTCATCAAGCGGGCTCCGCGCCAAGAAAGTGGGCGATCCACAGGAACTGGATATCGGTGACGTCATCTGCTATGACTTTCAAGGGGATGGGCGGTATGACCACAACACGATAGTGACGGGAAAGGATGCAAACGGCATGCCGCTCGTTAATGCCCACACGTACAACAGCCGCATGAGGTATTGGGCATATGAGGATTCGAGTGCCTATACACCGAATATCCAGTACAGCTTCTTTAAAGTTATGGATGATAGGTAGGGAAGGAAAGGAAAGGGCATGTGGTAGAAAATCTTTTCTTTGATTGGTATAATGGCATGTAGAGATTTGAATAATGAGGTGAAAGTTCATTGGGCATACATGTTGTATTATACCAGCCAGAGATTCCAGCCAATACAGGCAATATTGCACGTACATGTGCAGCTACAGGAACAACGCTCCATCTGATCCGTCCGCTCGGCTTTTCGACCGATGATAAAATGTTGAAGCGTGCAGGGCTTGATTATTGGGAATTCGTCAAAATCGTCTACCACGATTCACTTGACGATTTCTTCAAGAGCAATCCGGATGGGGAATTCTTTTATTTGACCAAATTTGGTGAACTGGAGCATTCCTCCTTCGACTACAGCCAACCTGAGAAAGATTACTTTTTCATGTTCGGGAAAGAAACGACCGGTCTTCCGAAAGACTTGATCGCAGAGAACAAAGACAAGGCTCTTCGCATTCCGATGAATGACCATGTCCGTTCCCTTAACCTTTCCAATACGGCTGCGATTCTCGTTTATGAGGCGCTGCGTCAGCAAGGCTATCCTGGCTTGAAATGAAAATGGGCTTCCAGAGCATCTTCTGGAGGCCTTTTTATTTTTAAAAGAGGGTTTCGGGTGGTACACTAATCGCATCGAAATCTAAGGGGGAACTGATGATGAATCAAACTATCGAGACGATGCTTGCCCATCATTCTGTCCGTAAATTCAAGGACAAGCCACTATCCAGGGAGCAGATTCAATGGATCGTGAAAAGTGCGCAGGCGGCTTCCACATCAAGCTACATTCAGGCGTATTCCATCATTGGAGTGACCGATCCGGAAAAGAAGCGGAAACTGGCGGAGCTTGCCGGAAATCAAACGTATGTCGCTGAAAATGGACACTTCTTCGTTTTTTGTGCAGACTTGTACAGGCATGAACTGATCGGGAAAAAGGAAAACAGCGACGTAAAGGATACGATTGAAAGTACGGAAAAATTCATGGTGGCGTTGATTGATGCAGCACTGGCAGCGCAAAATGCAGCGGTTGCAGCTGAATCCATGGGCATGGGGATCTGCTATATCGGAGGGATCCGAAACAATCTTCCAGAGGTGCAGAAAGTATTAAAAACACCGCAGAGGGTCGTCCCTCTATTCGGCATGGCTGTCGGGTATCCCGATCAGGATACGGATGTCAAGCCAAGGCTGCCGTTTGAACATATCTACCATGAAAATGAATACGAGCAGGATCTTGAAGCGTATGAAGGACAGCTCGATGAATATAACAAAGAAATCAGCAAGTACTACAATCAGCGTACCAATGGCGCCAGAAGCGACACTTGGACAGGGCAGATGGGCAAAATGCTATCCAATAAGACCCGGATGTATATGAAGGATTTCGTCCAAGGAAAAGGATTCGACTTAAAGTAAATAAGGCCAAACAAAAAAACTGCTGAGTAATCAGCAGTTTTATTTGTGTACACCTGGCTTGTCATTGTATCCAGCAGTAAAGATGGCTGCAAGGAATGCAACAATTACACAGCAAATAATGAAAGTATTCACGTATGTAGCCTCCTTTTTATAATCCAAGTATGCCCAAACTATCTCTTATTATAGAACATAATTTCAGCCATGTGAACGCATTCATACATCTTTTTCCGGAAAATGATGAATTTGTGAAAAAAGGCAGTTCTCTTTTTTAGCAATCATGTTCGATTGGACCTGCGCATACAGTATATTAATCGTCTCTGAAGAAGCGACAGGGGGAGGTCCTTATGGATATTTTAAAGAAGCTCGAATACTACCGTGAAGAAGAAGAAAAGTTGAAGTGGGAAGGGACTTTTGCAGACTACTTGGAGCTGCTGAAAGAGAAGCCGTGGGTGGCGCAGTCGGCACATTCTAGGGTTTACAATATGATTAAGGACGCTGGAGTGGAAGAGGAGAATGGCAAGAGACGATATAATTTCTTTAATTCCCAGCTGTTCGGCCTTGAGGAAGCGCTGGAAAAACTGGTGGAGGAATATTTCCATCCAGCGGCCAAACGATTGGATGTCAGAAAGCGTATTTTACTGTTGATGGGACCTGTCAGCGGCGGTAAATCCACGCTGGTGGCCATGCTGAAACGCGGGATGGAGGAATATACAAGATCAGACCGCGGCTCGGTTTTTGCGATTAAAGGGTGTCCGATGCATGAAGATCCCCTCCACTTGATTCCGCAGAATCTGCGTGAGGATTTTCACAAGGAGTATGGAATCCGCGTGGAAGGCAATCTTTCACCATTGAATTTAATGAGGCTTGAGCAGGATTACAGCGGCAGAATTGAAGATGTATTAGTAGAGCGCATTTTCTTCTCAGAAGATAAACGCGTGGGAATCGGAACGTTCAGTCCATCAGATCCGAAATCCCAGGATATCGCGGATTTGACAGGAAGCATCGACTTTTCCACGATCGCTGAATTTGGATCAGAATCCGATCCAAGGGCGTACCGTTTCGACGGGGAGCTGAATAAGGCAAACCGTGGATTGATGGAATTCCAGGAAATGCTGAAGTGCGATGAGAAGTTTCTCTGGCATTTGCTCTCACTCACACAGGAGGGCAATTTCAAGG